>CAIRDU010000027.1 GCA_903877395.1 uncultured Planctomycetaceae bacterium | reverse complement strand
GCAATGGCCTCCTCGACCGGCACCACCACGCCGCGCTCGGTTTCCTCGGGAGTGGCGTTCGGATACGGAATACTGACGGAAACGGCGTCGATGGAAACCTCGGGGAAAATTTCCTTCTTCAACGTGAACCACGTCGCGAAGCCCGCGACAACGACGACCAGCATCAGGAAATTGCCCGCCACTTGGTTGCGGGTGAACCCTTTGACGGGGTTCATTCGGCCTCCTTATTTATGTCTTTCTGAATTTGCACCTCCATGCCGGCGATGGGCGCGGAGAGACGGGTGAGGACGATGCGGTCGCCCGCCTCAAGGCCGCCACATTTCAACTGCCTATCGATCTAGGCGCCGACGACGACACCTACAACCGACAACTGCAAGCCTTACCACGGCTTTTGGAATTGGCGCAGGCCACAGAAGCAACGCGGGCCACTGCGGCCATCGCACCGGCATCGGACGAACATGCGTTCAAAGATTTTTTTGAACTGCACCGCAATCGGCTCGACACGCTAGGCGACATGCTCGCTCCGCACAAAATCATGCTGGGGCTTTCGATTGTGCCACAGGCCGAAGCCAGAGAAGGCAAACTGCATCAGTTTATTCACACGCTTGAGGGGTTGCTTGGTCTGGTGGCCACATCCCATGCCGCAGTGGGGGCCATTGTGGATGCTTGGGCGATGCATGTCACGGGTGAGTCGCTGGACATGATTGGACAAGTACCGAAGGGCCGCATCGTGGAAGTGCGTCTCTCGGATGCACTGCGAGATGTGGCGGCGGCTGAACTGCCCCACACGGGCCGGCTGATGCCTGGTGAAACCGGCGTCATCAACATGGGGGATGTGCTCACGCACGCCCAGAAGGCTGGCTTTGACGGGCCGGTGACGCCGTGGGCTGATCGCTCAACGCTCTCCGGCCGGGGCCGCGAAAAGATCGTAAAGCTCGCGGGCGATCGGCTGGAAACAGCTTGGCGCGAGGCGGGCATGACGATCGAACCACGGTGGTTTACGCCGGTGGCGAAAGAGTCGAGCAGTCGGTTTGGCATGGACGAGATGTACAGCGGTGCCGACCATCGCTAAAGGCGAACCAGATTCCGCTGGGAATCGACTGGGGACTCAAAGCCCCGGGTGGGCATGCAGGCATGAGAGCATGCGTCCGACACTCAACGAACTGGGGGCGTTGGCGAGCCTTGCACGCTGCACTCTCAAACGCTAGCCCCCTTCGCGGATCCAACTGACTTTTGGCGAGCCACCGCCCTCCACTGCTGCGCCGCGGATAAATTCCGAGACGTATCGCAGCGTCTGTGCGGGGCGGTCGGGATCCCGAAAGCTGTCTCCCTTTTGCAGGATCGGCAACTGATCCGGCATCCCTCCAAACGCACGCGCCCCGGCGGCTTGGCAGGGAAACCACCAGCCGGTGCCCTTTGCGTCAACGAGGTAAAATTCCGGATAGCAGTGACCCTCCACCCAGACGGTGCGGGCGGGGATCCCTTCCACGCGAGCCATCGCGATAAAAAGACAGGTGAGCTCTTCGCAGTCGCCCCAGCCGTCGGCAAGCGCTCGAGCGGCCCCCTTTAAGTCGCCGTTGCGATACTCCACCTTTTCTCGAACCGTGTCGTAGATCGCCTCCACCTTCTGCCAGCCATCGAAGCCTTCGACTGTGGCCTTGGCCAGTTTGACGATCTTGGGATGTCGGGTTTCGATGAATGGGCTAGCCCCCAGATAGGTGCGGAGCGAGCGTTCGGGCTTGGCCGGAATCGACAGCGAAGCTGTGTTGGCGGGGGCTACGATCGCCGCGCGATCCAACGAAAATGTCACGATGGCATGCGCTTTTTCCCCTGACGGCAAGTCGGGGATTTCCACGATCATCTGTTTCAAACCTCCGGGCAGCGTGCGGTAGCGGAGGGCTCGCACGTCGGGCGAAAGATCCTCGCTCACCACCTGCACTTTCTGCTCCGGCCAGTCGGCGGGCACGGGCATCGTGGCGTAGATGCCTCGGCAGGGGCCGCCTTCGGCTGTCACCACCACACCCACTCGAAGCTTCTGCGTGCGGACATCGCCAAGCGTGGGGCCGCTGGCCGATTGTGTGGCGTCTAGAAACTGCGCAACAGCAGGCGTTGCGGCCAGACCACTCGGAACCACAGTGGCAAAACCCAGCCAGAAGAATCGGCTGAAAAAAGAGCAGGCAAAAGACGAACGGAACACCCGCCACCCGGCCCCACACGCTGGGTGCAGTTCTCTTCTCAGGACTGTCGTGCGCGTTGCCATAGCCATCACATCGACCAAGCCTAGCCCCACGCTGGCGGGCATACGACGGTCTAACGATCGGGAAAATGGGGCGGCTGGGGCAAAACACTCGATTGTTCAAGCACGACTGGCCTGCTACACTGCGAGGCTCAAACCATCGTGGTTCAAAACAGCCCCTTCCTTTCACCCGTTTTCCCCAAAACCCCCCAACCTATGGTCAACCGCAACCTTATCCGCGAACTCGAACTCGGAGACGAACTCAATCAGGAAATTGAACTGGCAATGGCCGGTACAGAGGATGGCGAATATTCAATCGGCACCTCCACTCTGGCAGTCAATTCGGTCCTGCACGGAAAGATTCTGCGGGTCGATAACGAATTCGTGCTCGTGGATGTGGGGTACAAGAGTGAAGGGCATATTCCGCGAAACGAGTGGGATGAATCGGAACCACCACCGCAGGTGGGCGACATCGTTAAGGTGTTGCTGGAAGAGTTCGAAGATGGCCAACTCGAGGAACAGCGCGGGCTGATTACGCTCTCAAAACGCAAGGCACGCCGGATCGAAGACTGGCTGCGCGTGATGGAGAGCGTCAAGGAAAACGACATCGTCACCGGCTTTGTGACCCGCAAAATCAAGGGCGGCCTGCTCGTTGACATCTCCGGAGTGAATGTCTTTTTGCCGGCCAGTCAGGTCGACATCCGTCGCCCTGCCGACATCGGCGATTACTGCGGCCGGGCGATCCAGTGCCTCGTGCTCAAAATCGACGAAGTTCGTCGCAACATCGTGGTCTCGCGACGTGCCTTGATCGAGCAGGAACGCGAAGAGCGAAAGAAGCAGTTGATGGAGACGCTCGAGGTTGGGCAGTTACGTCGCGGCATCGTGAAAAACATTGCTGACTTCGGGGCGTTTGTCGACTTGGGTGGCATCGATGGTTTGCTGCACATCACAGACATGAGTTGGGGCCGCATTGGCCATCCAAGCGAGATGGTCACAATCGATCAAGAGGTCGAGGTGCAGGTATTGCACATCGATCGTGAACGGGAAAAGATCGCCTTGGGCATGAAGCAGCGGACGGCCAGTCCGTGGGCCAAGGTGGCCGACAAGTATCCAGTGGCCACCGTCTGCAACGGATCGGTTGTCAACGTGATGAGCTACGGTGCGTTTGTGAAACTCGAAGACGGCGTTGAAGGGCTCGTCCACATCAGCGAAATGAGCTGGACCAAGCGGGTCAGCCATCCCAGCGAGTTGGTCAAGCCGGGTGACGAAGTTGAAGTGGTGGTGCTGGCCATCAACAAAGAGAAGCAAGAGATTTCGTTGGGCATGAAGCAGACCCAGCAAAATCCATGGGAGAAGGTGGCCGCCGACTATCCACCTGATGCGATCGTGAAGGGCGTGGTTCGCAACCTCACCAACTACGGAGCGTTCATCGAAATCGACGACGGCATTGATGGCCTGCTGCACGTAACGGATATGTCGTGGACGCGAAAGGTCACGCATCCCAGCGAGATGGTTGAGAAGGGGCAGGAGATCGAGTGCAAAGTGCTCTCGGTCGACCAGCAACGCCGCCGTATTGCACTGGGACTCAAGCAGATGCAAGAGGATCCGTGGACGACCGACATCCCGGCCCGCTACAAGGCTGGCGATATCGTGAAGGGCACCATTACGAAGATCACCAATTTCGGTGTGTTTGTGGGATTGGAGGACGGCCTCGAAGGCCTGCTCCACATCTCTGAACTCACCGAAGACAAGATTGAGAGCGCCGAAGAATTCGTGAAGGTGGGCGATCCGATCGAAGTGAAGATCCTGAGGGTCGACACGGAAGACCGCAAGATTGGCCTCTCCAGCAAGCGAGTGGGCTGGTCGAGCGAGCGGGAAGCACAGGAAGCCGCCGAAGAAGTCACGTAGTCACGCCGTGGCTCGTGCGTAGGCACGCTCACACTAGCGCGAGAGTGCTTGAACCGCAATAGCCTGCACGGGCCCGATGGCCTCCCGTGCGCCCAATCCTTGGTCGCCGTGCACGAACGCCAGTGGCGATAATTGGATCGTCTCGCCGCGAGCGATACGACCAGGCGCGATCGTAGCGGTCAGGCTGCTGCTCAAAAGGCTCGCACCGCTGCTGCCGGCAATCCGCACGCGGCGTGGTGCCGCATGCATGCCGCCGTGGCGTGCGCGATCGGGCGAGGGAGCATGGCGGTGCTCGATTGCCTCGCCCGTTGCGGAGTCCACGATGTCGAAGGCAATAAACGAGGTCGCCGTGGAACCCGCTGCACCACTCGACGCCGACTGACCGATCCACACCAGCACGCGGTCACCAGGCCGTAGAATTTTTAAATCCACAGCATCCGGACCGTTGACCGGGGCGGAGAGATGGTTGGCCGGTTGTCCAATCGGTGCGTCGGAGGCGTGCTCTTGCAGAGTCGCAGGGGCCGCAGGGGGCTCGGCTCTAGCAGGCCGCGTGGCGGGCCTTGAACGTGGTGGAACCAGATTCGCTGTGGTAGACGGATCGGCTAGCACTGCTTGCGCCCCAGTTGGAACTGCTTGCGACCCAGTTGGAACTGCTTGAACCCCAGTTGGAACTGCTGTGGCATTCATCAGTTCGCTGCCCCGTTGCCGCAGCCACGCTACGTCGCCGGTGAATATGAATCCGCTCAGAATGACACCCAGCGCGGAGCATTTGGCAAGAAATGTCTGCATCGAGAAAACGTCGCTCCGGTATTGCTTGACAGGCGGCCAGCGGTCCAGAGGCCGGCCAGACAAGTATGCCTTGTGCCACGGGGCCTGCAGCCAGTCGGTGCCCTGCCAGAGGCCCATCAAAGCGATCAACACAATGCGTCGTGCCGGTCATGCCGACAAAAAGCCCACGACACTCAATCGCATTCGGTTGACTCCCCCGAGCACGATGGAGTTGACTTTTCAAATCGCAAAATCCGCAGGGGCTGCCCATGCCCCGAGAACCGGCGTAGCTGGCCAGCGGAGCCATGCATGGATGGCGGAGCGCAGACAACTCCGAGTGAGCGAAGCCCTAGAGGGGCGCAGCGAACGTCCGGCTCTTGGGGCGTGGGCAGCCCAGAACCGTTGCCGACGGGAATGCCCGGGCTGGCAACTCGGGCATCAAACTCGGGCATCAATAGACAGAAAATCCCAACCCGAACAGAATACGCGGGGCTGCCATCGGGGGCAGACCGGATGCCGTGCAGCACTGACTCCCGTTGGGCTCCTCAGGAAACGTGATTTGTGAATGCCCCTGCCGAACAGCCCTCACCACGATCCTGTAAAGATGACGAGGCTGGGCTCACGAACGCTCGTGTGAAATGTGCTGCTGCCGACACTGCCCGCGTAGGCGGCGATGGCCGCATTCGCGTGGCGCTCTTATCACCGCCGGGCCGCGGGGCGTTGGGCGTGGTAGGCGTAGCGGGGCCTGGAGCCGTTGCACTGGTAGCCAGCGTGTTTGCGGCACACGGCAAGACACCGCTTGCCAGTCGGCCAGATGGTGCTCTGTGTGTGGGCTACTGGGTGGGCTGCCGCGGTGAGGCCGATGCCGACAGGCTGCGTGCCACTGAAGAGGTTGTGGTTGTGCGACGCAGCCAGACGAGCCTTGAGGTGCATTGCCACGGAGGCCTGGCGGCCAGCGAGGCGGTGATCCAGAGCATGGAGTCACGTGGCGGCGAAGTTATCCTTATGCTTATTCGTTTGATGGAATAACCTGGGTTGTAAGACCGATTGCAAGTGGAGGTTCAGGCGCAGCAACAAGTTTGGGCGGAAATTATCCCAATGTTGTGAAAATCTCTGACAAATCCTCATTGAATAACAATTCAACTTTTTTTGTTAATGATATAAAATCCAATTTCCAAACAACGCGACAATTGACCGAAAATATCATCAATGGATATCCCGCATTACAGTTGACTCGGTCCGGTTTCACAGCTCCATATTATCCTGGATATTCGGGCAATGTGTTTTCTTTCTTTATGGTAGCCAAATTCAATATTATTTACAATAATCCTCGCTTTCTCTCTTTCGGTCCCGGTTCGGCGACAAATGATGCGTCTTTAAACACCGCTTTCATTTTATCCGGCACTCAAACCGGTGCAACCTATTCTATTTCTCTGTGGCGAAACAACACCCAATTCAATGTTTCCAACATTGTTCTTGGAACAACTTACTTGATTTCCGGCTATTTCGACGGTTCAAATGTAAACGTCGGAATCAATGGAATATATAATTCCTATACTTGCAGTGGTGATTTCAATATCCAGAAAATCGGCATCGGTATGAATACTTACGACAATTCGGGCACAACCCACTCTACAGATTACGG
>CAIRDU010000026.1 GCA_903877395.1 uncultured Planctomycetaceae bacterium | reverse complement strand
CTCGGGCAAGAGCACGCTCTTGCACATGCTCGGTGGCATCACTCGCCCCACCGCAGGCAGCGTGATGCTCGAGGGCATCGATCTGGCCACGCTCGCCGACGACGCATTGGCATTAATTCGACGACGGCGGATCGGCTTTGTTTTTCAACGTTACAACCTGCTGCCCGAACTTTCCTTGGTGGAGAATGTTGCGTTGCCACTTGTGCTCGACGGCGTACCATTTCTGCAATCCAATGTCGCCGCGATGTCATCACTTGAGACAGTTGGGATGGAGCATCGCGCTGGCCACCGCCCCGACGAACTCTCCGGCGGCGAGCAGCAGCGAGGCGCCATCGCAAGGGCTTTGGTCGCCACACCGGCGATCGTGCTGGCTGACGAGCCGACTGGCGCCCTCGATTCGGTCAACTCGCGCCGCGTCATTGAACTGCTGCACAGGCTGGCTGTCGAGCAGAAGCAAACGATCATTCTGGTAACGCATGACGCCTCGATTGCACGGGAGGCCGGTCGCATAATCCGGATGCAAGACGGTCGCATTGAGTCTGATCTCCTCGGGACCGGGGCACCCCAGTGATGAAAGTCGGTCGACTTCTCCGAGAGCAACTGTTGCTGCGCCATCTGCTCTTTCGCCAGTGGCGCAACCGTCCCGGCCGCGCGATTACAACCGCGGCGAGCGTTGCAGTGGCCGTGGGTGCGATAGTGGCGACATGGGTGGCGGCTGATGCCTCACGGGCTGGTTATCGAAGGCTCACCGAAGCGATCGCCGGCGTACCATCCATTGACGTCTCGGCACGGGCAGGCGGACGCTGGGATGCAACCGACTTGCCGCCGCTAGTTGATATTCCAGGCGTGCGGGCTGTGGTGCCCCTCTTCTATCGGCCCACGCTGCTGCGCGTCGGTGAAAAGCGGGTGCGGGAAATAGCTGTTGGCGTAGACGTACAGCAACTTGTGGCAACGGGCCTGTTGAAGATGCAATCGGGAGAACCCTGCACCCGAGCCAGTGAAGTCGTCCTCAGCTCATCACTTGCCGAAGGGCTCGGAAAGAAGATCGGTGACGAGGTGCTCTTTTTCGCCAGACGTGGCGTTCGCCGACTGACGATCGTGGGGCTAGCCGACCCCGAATCAATGCGGTGGTTTGCCGAGGGAGCCGAGGTGATCATGGAGATTGTGTCACTGGAAGACCTGTCCAATGCGTTTGGAAAAATCGACCGCGTGCGAGTTGCGATTGAGTCATCTGTGTCTCGCGATCAGGTGCTGGCTGGCGTTGCAGCGCGTTTGCCTGCGGCGCTGGTGGCCGAAGTGCCGGCCGGTCGGGCCAGTCTGGCAGAAGACGTGCTGCACTCCTCAGATCTTGGGCTCGACTTTGTCACCGGGCTCACCGTGGCCATGGCCTGGTTTATCGTCGGCAATGCGATGCTCATGAATGTCACCGAGCGGCGACGATCACTGGCACTGGTACGCGTGCTCGGGGGCACTGCCGGACAGATGCGTCGCTTTGTCATGGGCGAGGCCGCGATCCTCGGCGGCCTCGGGGCTGTGCTGGGGGCTGCCGCCGGTTTGGCCGCCGCTGGACCGATCTCCGCTGGCATCTCACGGGCTTTGCAAGCGCCTCCAGCCAGTCTGCTCGTGCATCCGCTGGTCGTACCGATGGCGATTCTGCTCGGCACAGCCGTAGCGATCGCTGCGGCATGGTGGCCGGCGCGTCAGGCCGTTGCCACCGATCCACTGGAATCACTTTCTCAATCGCCACCCAAGCCCACCTCTGGGGTGTCGTGGAAATTGATTGTCACGGCGATTGTGCTCTGGGGAGTCGCCGGCGCAATCCTCGTGCTGGTGATCATGGAAATCCTGCCACCGCGGGCCTCCGTGCCGGCAGGCATTGCCATGATGCTCGCATTTGTGGCCATGACGCCCGTCGTTCTGCCGTTCCTCGCCCGAAGGTGTGCGCGACTCATTCCCAGCCGGTGGCACTTGGAAGGCACGCTGGCGCTCGAGCAGATTCTGCGGCAGCCAATCCGCACTGCGCTCACTACTGGCGTGCTGGTTGTGGCTGTGAGCAACGGCATCGGATTGGGGCATGCGATCCGTGATAACGTCGATGACGTGGTGGGTTGGTATGTGCGGATGCTGCGGGCCGATTGGGTGCTGACAGGTACCGGACCAGCGGGCGCTGCGGCGACTGGCACAGAAACCGGCCACGTGGAAGAAGCGTTACGCAGAGTTCAGGCTGTCGAGCGAGTCGAAGCAATCGGCATCACGATGGGCCGCGTTGCAGGCGGTGCCTGCGTGATCGTCTCTCGCGATATTCCCGACACCCTGCCGCTGCCTCTCAATCCAATCAACGCTACTGAGGCGGACGTACGGAGCGCATTGGCACGCGGTGAGGCGTTGGCTGGCACGGCCCTAGCACGTCGCACAGGTATCCAGCGAGGCGATACGGTGGCCGTCGAAGTCTTTGGCCGCACAGCAGAGGTGAAGGTGGCGGCGCTAGTCGTTGACTACACTTCAGGTGGCTCATCTCTGCACTTGCGCCGAGATGCAGCCCAAAAACTATTTGGGGTGCGAACTGCAGATATCTGGCTCGTGACGGCCAAGCCCGGCATGGCCGCATCGCTCCGAGAGCCGCTTCAGGAGATTGCCGAACACAACTCGATGCTGCTGCGATCGCTTGGCGACTTGAAGGCCTTTATCGACCGAATCGTAGACGGTGTTGTGGGGTCGCTCTGGGCAATTCTTGGGCTGGGATTTGTAGTCGGGAGCCTCGGCGTGGCCAACACGGTGACGATGAACGTGCTGGAGAAAAAACGCTCGCTCGGCCTGTTGCGGGCGGTGGGCATGACAGGCCGACAGGTCACTCGAATGGTCGTTTTGGAAAGCATTCTGCTCGGGGTCGCTGGCGGACTCATCGGCCTAGTGGGCGGAATGTCTACGGCGTTCTTCATCCAACTCGCCAGCCAACCCTTGCTGGGCCATCCCATCAGAGTTTCATTTCGGCCTAGCGTGATCGCCGTGAACCTCGGTGCAGCGGTCGTCGTTACAGCACTCGCTGCCTGGATCCCGGCCAGAAGGGCCGCACGATTGGATCTGCTTGAGGCCATATCGAGCGAGTGATGAAAGGCTCCCGGGCAGACGAAAAGCACGTTCGAATTGCACGGATTGAGTGCCTCTGGACTCGCTACTCATTTCTGTCCAGAATAGATCTGCTTTTAACAGGGTTGCTTCTTCGCGTGCCCGGACTCGCGTTTGCCTGAAGCCTACGCCTGTACGACACGCTTGCATGACTCGCCTGCATGACACTCGCTGCTTCATTGAATTGGTTGCGCACGCTGGGCGGTCTGCCTGTTGCTGCAGTCATCTTGTCCAGCCTGATGGTTGCCGCACAAACGGCCTGCCTCGCGGCCGACTGGAACCAGTGGGGAGGCAGTCAAGAACGCAACATGGCCTCCCAAGAACGCGGCCTGCCCACCCGGTTTGAGCCGGGCAAACGCCGCCGTGATCGAATCGGGATCGACACCGCGTCCATGCAAAACGTGCGATGGGTAGCCCGCCTCGGCTCAAAAAACTATTCCTCCGCAACGGTAGCCGATGGCAGGATTTATATCGGCACCAACGACGATTCGCTCGATGATCCGCGGTACGTATCGACTCGTGGAGGACTGCTCATGTGCCTCAACGAAAAGAGCGGAGACACAATCTGGCAGTTGGTTGTGCCGCGGTTAGAAATTGATCGCTCGAAAGTGAGCGAAGATTTCGACGACATGAACTTGGGTGTCTGCTCGACGGCCACGATCGAGAATGATTGTGTCTATATTGTGACCAATCGCTGCGAGGTGCTCTGCCTCGACGCCAAAGGGCTTGCCAATGGCAACGACGGCCCTTTCACCGACGAAGCCGCGTTCTCCGTTGCGGATGGAGTCCCGCCGGTTGCACTGCGCACAACCGATGCCGATATTCTTTGGCGTTTTGACATGCTTCGCGACTTACCCGTATTTCCACACGACGCGGCGAATTGCTCGGTGCTCATCCATGGTGATTACGCCTATGTCGGCACCGCCAATGGCGTGTACGATGG
>CAIRDU010000025.1 GCA_903877395.1 uncultured Planctomycetaceae bacterium | reverse complement strand
GCCGAGATAAGACCCGCGCGGGTTGTCGCACCCACAAGCGTGAACGGCCGCAGCGGCATGTTGATCGTGCGAGCCGCCACGCCGTCGCCCAACGTGATGTCGATGCGAAAGTCTTCCATGGCCGGATAGAGAAATTCTTCGACGGCGATCGGGAGCCGGTGAATTTCGTCGATAAAAAGTACCGAGCCCTCGGATGCATTGCTCAGATAGGGGAGCAGATCTTTGGGGGCTGTGAGCGCAGCACCACTGGCAATTTGCAGCGACACTCCAAGTTCTTTCGGAATACAGGTGGCAAATGTTGTCTTCCCGAGGCCTGGGGGGCCGTCGAGCAGGATGTGACCGAGCACCTCCCCTCGTTTGCGAGTCGCATCCACAGCAATCATCAGCCGCTCAAAAACAGCCCGCTGGCCTACCATATCGGCCATCCGCTGTGGCCGAAGCGCGCGATCCTCAACGGCGGCTTCCTCTGTTGGCTGAATCGTTGGCTCTCGAAAACTCGTCATGAAATATTCCTACTGACACGCATGCGTGAACGAGAAGTCTATCGTTTGTATCCGAATGCAATGGTCTATTTTGTTGCAATTCGTTGCGTTACGGCAGTGACAGCACCTGCGACTGTGATTCGAGCAGGGTGCGAAGCGAAGCGTAATCGATCTCCTGCACGCTGCAACGAGACCGAGCCGCCAACACAGCAGCGTTCGCGGCCGCATCGCCGAGCAGCATAAAGACCGGCTCCATCCGTGCCGACCCGTACGCAATGTGGCTTGCCGAGAGGCAGATCGGGACGAGGAGATTCGTACACTCCGCTCGCTTCGGCACGAGCGAACCGTAGCCGATCTGGTAGGGCTGCTTTGGGTGTACGCCGATATCGCCTTCGTTCTGTACCGTCCCCTCTGGGGTGACGTAGCGGCGGACATTGTGAGAATCCAGCATGTAGGATCCCATGCCGATCGGTTTCTTCACGGCGCGGTTTCCCAAGCACTCGTGCTCCGTCAGCACGTCCTCGCCGAGCATCCGCCTCGCTTCGCGAATATAGAGCTGAGTCGACCAGTGGCCATTGTCCGCAAACTCGTCTTTCGGGAGACCCCACGCCTGCATCTTCTCGCGAATGTCGGCCGGCACCCGTTCATCGCGTGAGAGAAACCAGAGCAGCCCCTTTTGGTACCGCTCGTGGTCGGCGATGATCTCCCGCCGACGCTGGTACGAGGCTTCTGGATAGTCGTAGTTAGCGCCAATATGGTCGAAGCTGAGGGGGCCGTGATTATTGGTGTCTGTCTTGTGGTTCGGGATGGCATCGAACTTACCGAAGACATCTCGCCAGCCAGCAGCAAGGGTTCGGGCGAGCAGTTCATAGCGGGCCGCATCGTATCCGGCGGGCTGCTCAATCTGCATGCGGTTGTCCGGGTGATCAGTGAGACACATCCGAAAACAGTAGGCCTGCACTCGCGCATCCCCTTGGCCCCGGATGCCCGGCGGGTCGGAGGAAATAAGCGGCAGGAGCCCACTCGCGGGGCGACCCGGCTCCCTGAAGGGATCGACCGGCATCTTCCAATGGTGACTGTGGTGCAGGGTGCCGACCTGGTTGCCGTTCCACGCTTCGCGGTACACACCATTCGCCTCGCGCCCCACGTGGTACTTCACACCGGCCGCTGCCATCAAGTCGCCCTCGTATGTGGCATCAATGAATACCTTCCCTAGAAACCGTCGCGACGGCCCGACTGCCCCTCCGAGCGTTGTAATCGCCACGATCCGGGGCCCCATCCCCGATTCGCCATGCGGCCCAAGTTCGACGCCCTTCTCCCGATCGAGCAATGCCTCGCGGATGATCGCAACCCCGTGCTCCTCAAGCCACTGGTCAAAAATCTGCTCCGCGACGTGCGGTTCGAAGAGCCACATGGAATGGTCGTCGGCGTCACTCTTTGGAACTTCCTGCCCGAGTGACCCAAAGGCTTCCCGTGGCTGCCACTTCCACGCATTGGGCGATTGGTAGTGCTTCCAGACGCGGCGATAAAACTCCCTTGCAAGGCCACCGATCGCGCGGGTATTTCCGCTATCGGTATAGCCGAGACCGCCGCTGGAAAGCCCTCCGAAATGCTTGTCGGGCGATACAAGCACCACATTTGCGCCGAGCATCGCGCAGCGAATCGCCGCCACCACCGCTCCGCTCGTTCCGCCGTAAATCACGACGTCGTGCTGA
This sequence comes from uncultured Planctomycetaceae bacterium, assembly GCA_903877395.1. GTDB lineage: Bacteria > Planctomycetota > Planctomycetia > Pirellulales > UBA1268 > BAIKAL-G1-2R. The sequence continues at coordinate 195 of CAIRDU010000025.1, read as the reverse complement.
TCATCCCGGCTGCTAGAGGCACGACGCTCATCGGCAATACAAAGCATTGGCCTGGCCGATTCGACCGCACAAGCAGGCATGTACAGGCCGACGAACCCCAGAAACATGAGCCCCCGGGCACGCCAAAACGTCTGTGTTATGCACTCACTCATTCGAAAAGTTTTCCTGACGATGCCCCTAGGCTGGCGATGAACG
>CAIRDU010000024.1 GCA_903877395.1 uncultured Planctomycetaceae bacterium | reverse complement strand
CCACGATTACAGCTGCCAGCGAAGCGATGAAGCAACTCTCGTCAGATGAAAAGCTACGTTAGATGAAAATCGACCACCAGCGGCAGGTGGTCGGAGGCTGCTTTCGAAAGACTCGTTTTCATGATGTGTGCATGACGCACATCGATCGCACCCCGGGCAAACGCCTTGTCCAGTGAGCCGATTGGCAGCCACGATGGAAATGATCGAAACTGCGCGATCGGGCTGGTGATGTGCCGAAAGCCGGTGGCAGCAAGGTCGGCGGCTGCCAGCGTGTTGCGCCAATCGTTGAAGTCTCCAACCATCAGCGTCGGAAGTGTGTCGGCAGAACGGAAGAGCATATGCCCGAGTATCCGGGCCATTTGCGCGTGCCGCTCCCGCTCGGAAAGCCCCAAATGCGTGTGCACCAGATGCATCACACCCTCCGGCGAGTCAATCAACAGAAGCTGGGCTCCTCTGGGCTTTCGGGAGCCTTGTCGCAAGGAAATGCGATGCCGGCTGCAGACCGGCCAGCGAGAGAGCACGAGGTTGCCGTACGTGCCATCGCCGAGGTGCACGTTTGACTGAAACACTGAATGGCAATGAAAGTACCGCGAGAGAACCCGCGGTTGATCATCGAACTGGCTGCGACGCACCAGCCGATCCACTTCCTGCAGGCAGATAAGATCGGGGTTCTCGGCCTCAATCGCGTCGATGATTCGCGCCAGCGAATACCGCCGGTCGCGGCCACCGATGCCCTTGTGAATATTCCAGCTCAACAATCGCATAGGTGTCCATCACAAAATCAAATGCCGCCCGAGGCTGGCTGCCCCGAGTCGAGAGACCTGAAAACGTTTCCGTCGCATTACGCCCCCGTTTTGCGACGCATGTAATAGCGTTGCACTCGGCCCACGCACGAGCGGCCATCGGCGCTGCGAATGGCGCAGTCTGCTCCGGGCAAACCAGCCTGCTGCACGACGGCCCGTACCCGAGTGGGGGTGCCCTCGGCAAGATCCAGATCAATGTCGTCGCAGGTGAGGCCATGGCAGGAGCACAGTGGCCCCGCCAGATCCTTGGGCCAGAAGAAGTGCGTGGCGGCGGCCAGACCAATCGACCGCTCAAGCAGGTCGAAGTAAGCGATGTCGCAACTGTCTGTCGTGCAGCAGTAGGCTGGCTCGCCCAGCGACTGTGCGTCCTGGGCTTGCACGTGGCCGAGCAACGTCTGGATCGACACCTGCGCGCCATCATTGCCGCACTTCGGGCAACGAGGCGGGAGCGTCGAATCGGGTTCCTTGCAAAAAGCCTTGTTCACGAAAAGCCTCGCGCATGACAAATCTTGTTCATGGGTCGCTTATTATAGTGTGTGGCACGGTATCCGCGGTACTATTGTGTCCTGCCTCAGAATCGCCCCCGACCCGCCCACACCTTCTGGTCTTTTGCGGCCATGCATACCCACGACGACATTCGAATCGGCACACTGGTTCCCGCACACGACCGCACGCCTGAGGTGATTGCCCAAATCCTGCCTCGTGGATTTGAAACCTTCCAGATCAGTTTCGGTAAAACGGTTGGCGATTTTGATGTTGCCGCACTGGCCGCGCGCGTACGGGGAGTGCTGGAATCGCACTCGCTGGAGCCGAATGAACTGCCGCCACGAGTCAGCGCGATCGGCGTGTATGGCAATCCGCTGGTGAGTCCTGAAACCATTCGCGACTGGGAAAAACTGATCGATTCCGCCTCCTTATTTGGCTGCGATATTGTGTCGGGGTTCGCTGGCAGAATTCCAGGCCGGCCGGTTCCCGAATCGTTTGGTCGGTTCGGGGAGGTGTTTCGGCCACTGGCGAAACGAGCCGCCGACAACGGCCTGCGCCTCGCGTTTGAAAACTGCGAGATGCGAGGCACGTGGGAAAGCGGCGATTGGAATATCGCGCATGCCCCCCAAGCATGGGACGCGATGTTTGCGGAAGTGGAGAGCCCAGTCGTTGGGCTCGAATGGGAACCGTGCCACCAGATCGTCAGCTTTATCGATCCACTACCGCAACTGCGCCGCTATGCGTCGCGAATCTGGCACATCCACGGGAAAGATGCGACGGTGCTCTGGGACATCATCCACGCTCACGGCATCCGAGGCGGCGTGCAATACATCCACCACCGCACGCCCGGCTTTGGCGACACCAACTGGACCGATCTCGTGAGCACGCTGCGGCTGGCCGGTTGGCGAGGCAGCATCGATATCGAAGGCTGGCACGACCCTGTTTATCGCGACGCTCTGGAAATGACCGGCCAGGTGGCGGCGCTCGACTATCTCAAGCGTTGTCGCGGCGGCCCCTTCGTGGCGAATCCCTCTTAAAAGTTACTGCGAGGCGGCCGCTGGGCAGAAACTCGGTCGAGAGTTCGAAGCCGATAAAACGTTCCACGTCTTGAGCCAACCGCTGGTAGCGGAGGATCATGTCGGCATCACTGCCACTGGTGAGGCCGTACGAGGGAAAGATGACCGGCGTGCCATTCACTGCAGCAATAGATTCCAACTGTCGGCCGTAGGCAGCTTCGTCAAATGCGGCCCCGGGGGCATCCACGACGCAGGCGCCGGCCACAAGACTCACGCCGGAGCCAAGCGACTCGCAGTGCCTCTCGCCGCGTCTGGTCGTCGAGCAACTGCACGTAGCCGGTGTCCATGTTCACAGCTGGCGTGATTCCGGCAGCATCTGGCGAAGATCAACGCGCCGATTCCTCTGGATGACGCCGTGCTGTCGGCCCAGGCCGACTCCCCCTTGGCTGCGCCGATTGAGATCGGGGGCCATCGCGTAGGCAACCGCTGGTGCATCCATCCAATGGAGGGCTGGGATGCCACACCGGACGGCCTACCCACTGACATTCTCTTGCGTCGCTGGCGAAATTTTGGACTCAGCGGTGCCAAGCTCATCTGGGGCGGCGAAGCCGTCGCCGTTGTGCCCGAGGGCCGCGCGAAACTCAGCGCCGAGGCCTGCGGCCGTGCGGGCCTTGCCACGCTGCTCGAGACAGTGCGAGAAGCCCACCGCGAGCGTTACGGCAGCGACGATGATTTGCTGGTCGCCTTGCAACTCACACACTCGGGCCGATTCTCAAATCCCACGGCCGCTGGACGGCAGCCGCGGATTGCCTACCACCCCCCGCTGCTGGATGCGCGTCACCAGACGCCTCCCCCGCTCACCACGGCTCATCGCTCGCTACGTGGCCGTCGCGAGCGACGCGGCGGCTGCCGGGTTTGCCATGGTGGATCTGAAGGCGTGTCACGGCTATCTGGTGCATGAGTTTCTTTCGGCTCGCAGGCGGCCAGGTAGATTTGGCGGAGAT
>CAIRDU010000023.1 GCA_903877395.1 uncultured Planctomycetaceae bacterium | reverse complement strand
TCTAACCAACTGAGCTACGCCGCCCAAAACGGGCAATCGGACAAAACAGAAAAACTCATGCAAAATAAAAAACATGCAAAAAGGAACCGATGCCGACTAGGGACTGATGAAACCTGCAAAAAAGAAAACTCGTGCACGCCGTCAGGAAACGCCAGCAAGCCGTTCGTGCGTGCCGAGACTATAGCGTGGGTTGAGCTTGAGGTCTGCCGTTATCAAAAAAGCGGCCCAGGACCGAAATCCAGGGCCGCTTTGGTCGCTTACCATGCTAGGTCCATCCTCGCGAACTGCTGCCATCGCCTCAGCCCTGCCGATCGATTTATCGGACAAACTGTAGGCCTATTCTACCAACTTGCAGGATGCCGCAACGATCGCCTTGATCTTTTCGTCCGTCAATTGGCCGGCGGCAAAGGCGTGGTTGGCAACGACAGTGCCAGACTTGTAGCAAACAATCGTCACGTCGGCATCAGACGCGATCTTGAAGTCGGGGGGGCCATCCTTTGAGTCTTCTGGCACCACAAATGCGATCTGCTTGAAGCCGTTCTTCGTTACGAATTCTTCGGTTGACTTCTTAATGCTTTCCGGGTTGGTGCCGAGCATGTTGACGAAACTCATCAGCTTCTCGTCTTGATGCTCCTCCACCTCTTCTTCGATCTTTTTGAGGAGTTTCGCCAGCGACTCATTGCCCGTTCGAGCAAATACCATCACCACCGGCTTCGAACCCGTCTTGCAGCGGTAGCAGCCCGATCTGCCGACCGGGAAGCCGTCGTCAGGGTTGCCGGCTATTTTGGTTACCGTGAACGCACCGACTGCATCGCCTACCTGTGGGCCGCTTGTCATCTCGGCTGAAGCGGTTGCTGATGCGAACACTGCTGCGATCAAGAGCGTCGCTGCCGTAGTCATGCCGATACCCATGCTAGAAACCGTACGCATTGATTGATACTCCTTAGAAGCACATGATCAGAATTCCGTGAAATTCGGCGGCACAACGTATGCCACTCCGCTTGCAGACATTATCATAGCGCGGGTAGCATACGAGCGGCAACTATTTGGTTTGCCCGCGATCTATCCGCCTTTCTTTCCCCAGCGAGGACTTTTTTATGGCCACCGTCACAGACGTCCGGAATGCCCCGAAGAAAGCGGCTCTTCCACAGATCCGCCAGACACAGCTTTTTATTGGCGGGCAGTGGATTCCTGCAAAAAGTGGGAAGACTTTTGAAACGTGCAATCCAGCCACCGAGGAAGTAATCGCGCAGGTTGCCGAAGGAGATGCTGCCGACGTCGATGCGGCGGTGCGGGCAGCCAGAGAGGCGTTTGATTCTGGGCCGTGGCCGCGTATGAATGCCCGCGAGCGGGGCCGGCTCATCCACAAGCTCTGCGATCTAATCGAGGGTGAGATCGATGAGCTTGCGGCACTTGAGTCGCTGGACAACGGCAAGCCCGTTTCAGACGCACGGCTCGGCGACATTCCGCTGGCGCTGGATGCCCTCCGCTATTACGCCGGCTGGGCCGACAAGATTCACGGCCAAACGATCCCCGTGAGCGGCAACTTTTTCACCTACACTCGACGCGAGGCCGTGGGCGTGGCTGGGCAGATTATTCCATGGAACTTCCCGATTTTGATGACGGCTTGGAAGTGGGGGCCCGCGCTTGCCACCGGCTGCACCGTGGTGATGAAGCCGGCCGAGCAGACGCCGCTGACGTGCCTGCGATTGGCGAGGCTGGCACAGAAAGCGGGCATTCCCGATGGCGTGATTAACGTTGTGCCGGGTTTTGGACCGACTGCCGGCGCAGCAATCGTGAAGCATCCGGGCGTTGACAAGGTGGCGTTTACAGGCTCTGGAGAGACCGCACAGATCATCATGCGGCAGGCCGCCGATTCGCTCAAACGGCTGACGTTTGAACTGGGTGGAAAGAGTCCGAATATCGTTTTTGCCGACGCCGATTTGGCCGCCGCTGCCGCCGGTGCCCACGTGGGCATTTACTTGAATCAGGGGCAGTGCTGCTGCGCGGGCTCCCGTCTGTTTGTGGAGGATTCCATTCACGATGCGTTTGTTGACACGATCGTCGCCATGAGCCGGTCGCGAAAGGTGGGCGATCCGTTCGATCCGGCCACCGAGCAGGGGCCCCAAGTGGATCAGGCGCAGTTTGACAAGATCATGGGCTACATCGCGCAGGGCAAGCAGGAAGGTGCCACCTGTGCGACCGGTGGAAAGCGAGTGGGCACGAAGGGCTTTTTTATCGAGCCCACCGTGTTTACAAACGTCAAGGACGAAATGGCAATTGCCCGCGAGGAAATTTTTGGGCCAGTGTTATCGGTGCTGAAGTTTTCCGACACTGACGAACTGGTGCGGCGAGCCAACGCCACCAACTTCGGGCTCGCTGCGGCCGTCTGGACTCGCGATATCGCTAGGGCCCACGATGTGGCTCGCAGGCTCCGCGCCGGCACGGTATGGGTAAATTGTTACGATGTGTTTGATGCGGCTGCGCCGTTCGGAGGCTACAAACGCTCCGGCTTCGGTCGCGAACTCGGCGAGCGCGGGCTGGATGGCTATTTAGAAACGAAGACCGTGACGGTGAGCTTGGATCCCCCTGGGCGATAGGGGGAGTGAAGACGAAGGCAGCCACGGTTTGTTTGAGCCGCTGAATGGATGCTCGTTGAAGGAACTTGGAAGGCGTGTATGGCTAAAGTGACAACGGGCGGCGGATGGCGGGCGGTTGCCTATACGTTCAAAAAGGCTCGCGAGGCTGGCGGTCTGTGGGCGCTCTGGAAGGCGATGCGATCGAAGAACGCCTGCAAGACCTGCGCGCTTGGCATGGGCGGACAGCAGGGAGGAATGGTCAACGAGGCCGGTCGGTTTCCGGAGGTCTGTAAAAAGTCACTGCAGGCGATGGTTGCCGACATGCAAGGTGCCGTGCAGCCAGAGTTTTTTAAAACCTATTCGCTGCCGCAGTTGCAGGCGTTCACGCCGTATCAGCTCGAACATTCTGGCAGGCTTGTGCAGCCGGTCGTGTTGGAGAAGGGCTCGCAGCATTTCAAGCCCATTGCATGGGCTGATGCAATGGAGCGGATCGCGATCAAACTGCTCCGCACGCAGCCCGACGAAACGTTCTGGTATTTGAGCGGCCGCTCCAGCAACGAAGCGGGCTTCCTGCTGCAACTCTTTGCCAGAATCTACGGTACCAATCATGTCAATAATTGCAGCTACTACTGCCACCAGGCCAGCGGTGTGGGGCTGGGAAGCGTGCTGGGCACAGGCGCCGGTACCGTGAAGCTCGACGACATGGAAAAGGCCGACATCGTCTTTCTCATCGGTGGCAATCCTGCCAGCAACCACCCGCGCATGATGCGATCGCTGATGATGGTGCGGCGTCGTGGCGGAAAGGTGATTGTGGTGAACCCCATTGTTGAAACGGGCATGGTGAACTTTTCCGTGCCCAGCGACCCGTGGAGCCTGTTCTTTGGTTCCAAGATCGCAAGCACGTATGTTCAGCCGCACATCGGCGGCGATCTAGCGTTGGTCTACGGCCTCCTCAAGCGGATTCGGGAAATGTCGGCGGCCAACCCAGAGGCGATCGATGAGGTGTTTCTAGCCACGAACACGCACGGGTGGCCGGAGTTAGCCGCACGGCTGGATGCGCTTTCGTGGCAGGAGATCGTGGAGAAATCGGGAGTGTCACAGTCACAGATTTTTGATGTGGCAGCGCAGTATGTGCAGTCGAAGCGAGCTGTCTTTGCGTGGACGATGGGCGTGACGCACCACCTGCACGGTACGGCCACGGTGCAGGCGATCGCGAGCCTCGCACTGGCCCGTGGCATGGTGGGGAAGCCAGGGGCTGGCCTGCAGCCCATTCGAGGTCATTCCAATATTCAAGGCATGGGCACTGTCGGCGTGACACCCAAGCTCAAGGATGCTGTTTTCAACCGGCTGCAAAATCACTTCGGAGTTGGGTTGCCCACGACCAAGGGCTACGACACGCTGGAATGCCTCGACGCAGCGGATGCCGGCCAGATGCGTGTGGCGATGTGTCTCGGTGGCAATCTCTATGGAGCCAGTCCCGATGCAACATTTTCCAAACGGGCGATGGGAAAAATTGACACCGTGGTCTATCTCAGCACGTCGCTCAATACTGGCCACGTGCACGGCCTAGGCGCGGAGGAGACGATCATCCTGCCGGTTTTGGCTCGTGACGAAGAGCCGGAGCCATCCACGCAGGAGAGCATGTTTAGTTACATCCGGCTCTCAGACGGCGGCAAGCCCAGGCACGTCGGGCCTCGCAGCGAAGTCGAGATCATTGCCGACATGGCTGTGCGAGTGTTGGGCGATAGCCGCACCAGTCGCCAAAATCCGATCGACTGGCAGAGCATGGCCCATACCAGCACGATTCGCCAGGCCATTGCCAAGATTGTGCCAGGCTTGGAGCAGATTGCCGACATCGACACGAACAAAAAGGAATTTTCGATTCCCGGCCGCGCGATCGATCGGCCGCGATTTCCGACCCATGACGGCAAGGCCAATCTTTTTGTCCACGATCTGCCGGCGCCGCCGCAAGGCCTGCAGTTGATGACGATTCGCAGCGAGGGGCAGTTTAACACCGTCGTCTACGAGGAAGAGGATCTCTACCGCAATCAAACGCGACGCGATATTGTGCTCATGCATCCAGACGACATCAGACAGCAGGGGCTTGAGCCGGGCGGGCGGTGCCGGATTGTGAGCTCCGCCGGTGAGATGCGTGGCCAGATCGTGGCGGCCTTCGATCAGATTCGGCCCGGCAGCGTGGCCATGTATTATCCAGAGAGCAACGTGCTTGTGCCGAAGGTAGCGGATCCGCTTTCTCGCACGCCGGCCTACAAGAGCATCGCCGTAACGATTGTGCCCGATCTGGCAGTGGTGGGCCTATCGGTGCCGGCCCCGGCGATCACCGGCGCCGGCACCCCCCGCGACACAATGAACGCCTGCTAAAGCGGGCCACGTTGTTGTGTGTGAATTGTGAGCCGTTGCAAGATGCCTCTTGCTTCTCAAACAGCGACACGCTTGCTATTCAAACAGAGATAACTGATTGGTAGCCACTGAACGCTTGGCTTTTGCCTGTGCCGCCACTGCTTCGGTTTCGTTTCCCTCAAGTGTTGCTAAGAGCGATCTGGCCCGCTTGATGACTGCTGTCGGTACGCCCGCAAGTTGCGCCACATGAACGCCCCAACTCTTGTCGGCCGCGCCGGATGCCACGCGGTGTAAAAATACGAGCTGATCCTTGTGCTGCTGGACGAGCACCTGTGCATTGCTGACACCAGGGAGTCTGTCGAGCGCCGCGAGTTGGAGATAGTGCGTGGCGAAGAGCGTGCGGCAGCCGACTTCGGCCTGCAAGTGTTCGACTACGGCCTGCGCTAACGCCAGTCCGTCGAATGTGCTGGTGCCGCGGCCAACTTCGTCCAAGATCACAAGGCTGCGATCGGTGGCACGGTTGAGGATTCGGGCAGTTTGCGACATCTCAACAAGAAATGTACTCGCCCCACGTGCAAGGTCGTCGCCAGCACCGATCCTCGCGAATAAGCGATCCACGATGCCTACGCTGGCACGCTTGGCCGGTACGAAGCTACCCGCTTGGGCCATCACAGCCATGAGCGCTGCTTGGCGAATGAACGTGCTTTTGCCACCCATGTTGGGACCGGTCACCAAGAGGATCGCTGGTGCTTGGAGGATCGCTGGTGCTTGGGCCCAACTTGTATCGGCTATTCCACGGGGGACATTGGAAGTGGGGTTGAGCCTAGCTTGAAGCGACACGTCGTTGGCCACAAGCGTGCCGGGGGGGAGGATCTCTTCAAGTACCGGATGCCGACCGGCCTCGATCACCAGTTCGCCCCCTACAGTGATATCCGGTCGCACCCATCCTCTTGCCCTCGCGATGTCGGCCAGTGACACAAGCACGTCGAGCACCGCCAGAATTTCAGCGGCACGATCCAGCCGGCTGCGGTGCCCGGCCACAAAAAGTCGCAAAGCCTCGAGCAATTCGATCTCGCGGCGGAGAGACTCGTCTTCAGCGCCGAGCACCTCCCGCTGTCGCTCGTCGAGCTGGGGCGTCGTATAACGCTCGGCATTTTTAACTGTCTGCTTCCGGACGTAATCGGCGGGCACCTTTGCCGCGTGCGTGCGACTTACCTCCAGGAAAAAACCGAACACCCGGTTAAATCCAACCTTCAGTGAACTAATGCCCGTACGTTCGATTTCTTGTGCTTGGTAGCGAGTGATCCAGGCCTTGCCACCGGAGGCCATTTCAACAAGCCCGTCGAAAGCAGCGTCGAACCCCGGGCGAATGAACCCACCATCGCGGGCAAAAAGCGGACAAGCTTCGCGGAGCGTCTCGCGAATCCTCTGTGCCAGATCGGCGCATGGATCGAGCCGGTCTCGCAACGATGCGAGGAGGCCTGTTGCCGACGCCAGCAGGGAAATAATATCGGGTAGGATTGCCATCGCGTGGCCGATGCGTTCGAGATCACGGGGACCGGCACGTCCTGAGATGACCCGGCTTACGAGCCGTTCAAGATCTCCAATGCCCGTGAGTGTTTCCGCCAACCGCGAGGCGTGAGGCCCGTTGGCAACAAGGCTCGCCACCGCATCGAGCCGTTCATCGATCGGATGCTTGTCGATCAGCGGCGCTGAGATCCATTCCACCAAGAGCCTGGCACCCATTGGCGATTTTGTGCGATCCAACACGCCGGCCAGCGACCCCTCGCGGCGGCCGGTACCAACAGCGCGGATTAACTCCAAACTGCGTCGAGAGGCCTCGTCGATTTCCAAGCGGTTGCCTGATCGCCATGCCGCCAGCGTTTCAATTCGAGCGATCGCCGTCGGCTCGTTCTCTTCCAAATAAGCCACAATGCTGCCGGCGGCCGCAATGGCCAGCAACTCTGCTGGAAGTTCGAAGCCGAGCCCCTCCAATCGCTGGCCGCCAATGGCTTTGGCCACGAGAGCCCGAGCGGATGTGTCGTCGAACCACCAGTCGGGGCGAGTGGTGAGCGGGCGGTTGCTGCCCGCTGCTTGTATCATCTCTGCAACGCTCTGGCGATCCTTTTCGGCACAGAGGCATTCTGCCGGGTCGAGTCGCAGGATATGTTCGGCGACCTCATCATGGGGAATCACTGCGGCTTCAAAACGCCCAGCCGCCACATCGATCCACGCCAGCCCCACCATGATGCCATCGACATCGTGGGTGGCCACGGCGCGAGGCAGCAAGGCCACAAGGTAGTTTCTGCGAGTTGGGTCGAGTAGCGACTCGTCGGCGGCGATTCCGGGCGTGATAATTCGAGTGACTTCACGGCGGAGGAGGCCCTTGGTCGTTTTTGGGTCGTCGATTTGTTCGCAGATCGCCACGCGCCGCGAGGCAGCAACGAGCTTCACCAAATGCACGTCGAGTTGGTGGTGCGGAAATCCCGCCATCGGCATCGCATCCGGCCCCTTGTCGCGGCTGGTGAGCGTGAGATTGAGCAGGTCGGCGGCTTCGCGGGCATCGTCGCCGAAGAGTTCGTAGAAGTCGCCCATGCGAAAAAGTACGAGGGCCCCCGGACACCGGGCCTTGGCCGCCTCGAACTGCTGCATCATGGGGGACGCCATGGCGGGAAAATGTAGCAGCCTTTGACCGATTGTGGAGGAAGGCGTACAAAACACTGCAGTGCGGACGCCGATGAGAGGCCCCCGCGATGGGGACCTGTGAACCTGGTCAGGGCCTAACCGCAGCAGCCATAAGCAGTCGTCTCTTTGTGCGGTGGGCCTCTCATCGGCGTCCGGCTCCGTGGACGAAGAGTTTTTCCAGAGCCGTTTGCCCACACACGTCGAGGCAGTCGTCATGCCCGAGACCGATTCAGATTCGAGTGCAACTCCCGGCCCCGTTGGAGGTTCAATGGCATCCCCCACGTTGGCTTTTGGGCCGGCAGGCGTGGGAAACGGAAGCGAGAAGCCCGCCTACCGCGTGGTGGCTCGCCGCTATCGACCGCAGCGATTCGATGAATTGGTAGGACAAGAGCACGTGGCCCGAGGGCTGTCTGGAGCGATTGAAGCGGGCCGAATCGGCCATGCCTATCTTTTCACCGGTGCCCGAGGCGTTGGAAAAACCAGCGCAGCCAGGATTTACGCCAAGGCGCTGCAGTGCGTTGCCGGGCCTGCCCGTGAGCCATGCAACGTATGCAGTTCGTGCGGCGAGATCTCGGCCGGGCAGGATGTGGATGTCGTTGAGATCGACGCGGCGAGCAACCGTGGCGTCGATGAGATTCGACAACTCCGACAAAACGTCGCAGTACGGCCGGCCCACGGCCGTTTCAAGATTTACATCATTGACGAAGTGCACATGCTGACGCGAGAAGCATTCAACGCACTGTTAAAAACATTGGAAGAGCCGCCTATTCATGTGAAATTCGTGCTGTGCACAACGGAGCCTGAAAAACTGCCGATCACCATTCTTTCGCGCTGCCAGCGATTCGATTTTGTGACAGTCGATGCATCCGCGATTGCCCGGCGACTCACGCAGATCGTGGAGGCCGAGGGGGCCACCGTGGACCCGCAGGCAGTGGATCTGATTGCTCGGCGGGCCGCTGGCAGCATGCGAGACAGCCAATCGCTCCTAGAGCAGTTGCTCGGTTGCACGGGCGGTGCCATTAGGGTGGAGGATGTGCATGCCATCATCGGCACGGGCCGCGAAGAGAAAGTCGGCAGGCTCGTTGCAGCGATCGTGGCACGCGATGGGCGAGAGGCAATCCAGGCCTTCGATTCGGCACTTGAGGGAGGTGCCGATCCGGGGGGCGTGTTGGAGCAGGTGATCGCGGCCCTGCGAGACAGTTTGCTGGCCAGCGTAGGCTGCGGGGCAGAAGTAATGCTTCAGGGTCCCGGTCTAGGGATCGACTTGCCGGCCATTGGGCGGCAGGTTGGCACCAACACACTGTTGGCTATGCTGCAGATCATTGATCAGGCACTCGGGCGGATGCGCACCAGCGGTCACGCAGCAGTGCTTGCCGAAATGGCCATTGTGCGATTGGTTCACTTGGACGATCTGGAAACTCTCTCGGCGGCCGTAGAAAAAGTGGTGTTGGCGTTGCCCGAGCCGGCCTCTCGCGAAAAAAAAAACCCAATCGTAATGCCACGGCCTAGCCAGTATCCAGTCGCCTCGACAGTTCGGGCAGTCCCTGAGACAGCGACGGCGGTCGCCCCTCCCGCAGCACTGGCAGCCCCGGCAACAGCCGAGCCAGTCGCACCATCGCAGGAGGCCTTGGCAGCGGTGCCGCTGCCAGAGTTGCCGGCCGATGCAATGGCTGCGTGGCATCGCACCGTGGCCAGCGTGGGTGGCTTGGCTGCCGACTATGCGGCCGCGGCCAGCCGCGCGGTCTGGCGAGGCGATGTGCTGGAGGTGGTGCTTCCACCAGAAGCCACGACGGCACTTTCGTTTTTGAAGCGGCCAGAAGTGGCTGCCGGTCTCACTCGCGCACTGGCGGACATAGCTGGCCGCCCGCTACGGCATGCGTTGGTCATCGACCCGAGTGCATCGACGGATGCTCCCAAGGCATCCGAAAGCCAGGATCGCTCACAGATCAGGCAACCAAAAAATGCACTGTCGCAGACGGCCATGCTCCGCGAAGCAATGGAATATCCGCTGGTGTTGCATGCCCTGAGCCTTTTCGACGCAGCGGTGCGAAAGGTGGAGCCGGCACGCCCTCAAGAAGTGGTTGTGCAGGCGGCGGGCTCCGGTCCCCAGAGCGTTGTGCATCAGGAAGTGCTCCTCAATGGCTCAGAGACTGGCTTGGCTGATGCTGAAGTGAGTGCGGATGAACAGTGCATTGAAAATGAGATGGCTGGCAGTGGCACAGGAGATACGGATGTCTGAAACACGGGGCGCGATTGCCAGGCTCATCGATTCTTTCGCTGATCTACCAGGCATTGGCCGCAAGAGTGCTGAACGTCTGGCATATCACGTGTTGCGCATGTCGCACAAAGAAGCAGTTGCCTTTGCCGAGGCGATCCGCGCTGTTAAAGAAAAGCTGCACCCGTGTCAGACGTGCTTTAACCTCACCGAAGGGCAGCAGTGCGACATCTGTGTCGACCCTCGCCGCGATCGCACAACGCTCTGCGTGGTAGAGCAGGTACGAGACGTTTTGGCATTGGAGCAGGTGGGGAGCTACCGCGGCCTCTACCATGTGCTGCAGGGCCGTATTGCGCCGCTGGAGGGCATCGGGCCGGAGAAGCTCACGATCGATGCGCTCGTGAGTCGGGTGCAGCAGGGAGTGGTTCGAGAAGTCATCATGGGCACTAATCCAAACGTGGAGGGCGACACGACAACATTGGTCATTGCCCAGCGACTCGCCGGGCTGCCCGTGGAACTCACTCGTCTAGCTCGAGGGCTGACGGTGGGGGCTTCGCTCGAGCAGGCAAACAGGGAAATACTCGCCGATGCACTGGCCGGCCGACACAAGCTCTGACAGGAAACGCATTGCCTTTGAGCCTCGTCGCACAAAAGAGGTATTCTATATCTAATACAGAGGCGTGAAGCGAGGTTTGGGTCCCCGTTCACAACTGGATTCAAGGGTGAGTTATGCGGATGTCGTTCGGCCAGGAAATGCGGATGCAGCAGAAGCAGGTGCTCGCGCCCCGCATGATCCAGTCGATGGAAATCCTACAACTGCCCCTCATGGCGCTGGAGGAGCGAATCGAGCAGGAGATCCAAAACAACGAAACGCTCGAAGTGGAGGAGGCTGAGGAAGATGCGCCAACGGGCGAGACGGCCGCGCCGGTAAGCGATGCGCAGCAGCAGGCGGCCGAGAGAACGGTCGACGAAAAGCCGCTCGTCGTGGATCAAGACCACGCCAATCAGGCCGACTTCGAGCGGTCCTATGATTGGTCGAACGAGTATCCCGACTCCGACGACGATCGTAGTCGGCCGTCGGCAACTCGGGTGGACGAGTCCTCAGACCGCTATCTCGATGCGATGGCCAATATGCAGGAGCGGCCCGAAACGCTCTGCAACCACCTGCACGATCAGCTCTCCAACTACGATCTCACTGAAGCCCAGCGGCAGGCCGCCGACAAAATTATTTACAACTTGGATGCCAATGGATATCTACCGATGCCGCTGGAGGAGTTGCTCGATCCCGATGGGCCGGCAGTCCAGATCGATCAGCTCATTGTCGCGCTCAATGTCGTGCAGGGAATGGACCCTCTGGGCGTGGCTGCTCGCGATCTGAAAGAGTGTTTGCTGCTGCAGATTGATCCAGCCATGCCACAGTCGCGGCAACTGCGAAGGATTGTCAACGACCACTTGGAAGATCTGGGCGGCAATCGTTTACCGTTGATCGAGAAAAAAACGGGCTACTCGATTCAGGAAATTGAATCACTGCGAGAGCTTCTTCATGGCCTGCACCCAAAGCCAGGCGCAATGTTTACGGCTCCATTTGTGCCCGCCGTTAAGCCAGATGTGTATGTAGAGCAACAGCCAGATGGTTCTTGGAAGGTGCGACTTGAGGATGTCAATCTTCCAAACT
>CAIRDU010000022.1 GCA_903877395.1 uncultured Planctomycetaceae bacterium | reverse complement strand
CGATACCCGCTTGAGGCGATTGCTGCCAATGCCGGCGTGGATGGTCCTGTGGTGGTCAATCGGGTTCGGCAGATGAAGGGCAAGAACGACGGTTACGACGCCGACAAAGAGGAGTATTGCGATCTGGTGAGTGCTGGTGTGATTGATCCAGCCAAGGTCGTGCGAACGGCCCTGCAAAACGCTGCCAGCGTCGCGGCCTTGCTGCTCACAACTGAGTCTCTCATTACCGAGATCCCGAAGGCCGAGGAAGAGGCTGCCGGCGATGGCCACGACCACGGCATGGGCGGTGGCATGGGCGGCATGGGTGGTGGCATGGGTGGCATGGGTGGTGGTATGGGCGGCATGGGTGGCATGCCCGGAATGATGTAATTCGAACGAACTGGTTTTCCCTTTCCCTTCTTTCCTTGTCCCTTATTTTTGGAGTGACTTCGATGGCAATCAAGAACCTGAAGATCCGTCCGCTCGATGACCGTGTGGTGGTCGAGCCCGTGGAAGCCGAAGACCGCACGGCCGGTGGCATCGTCCTGCCGGACAGCGCGAAGGAAAAGCCGCAGCGAGGCCATGTTGTGGCGTTGGGCCCAGGCAAGTTGCTTGAGAGCGGCCATCGTGCCACGCTCTCAGTGTCCGTCGGAGACCAAGTGATTTACGGCAAGTATTCCGGCAGCGATATCGAGATCGACGGCCACGATGTGAAGATCCTCCGCGAGACCGACATCCTGGCGAAGGTTTTGAACTGATTTCGATTGTTTTATGTCCGTTTTTTGTCAACCCTTTCACATGCATTCCCACGCCGGTAGAGGCATCCCATACGGATGTGAAACCGACACCTTCTCAGGAGTAACGACTCGTGCCCAAACAATTGCTGTTCGATGACAACGCTCGCGCCAAACTGCTCAAGGGTGTCGAGAAGCTCGCCGCCGCCGTGGCGGTGACTATGGGGCCAACCGGCCGCAATGTCATCATCGACAAGTCGTTTGGCGGCCCGACGGTCACCAAGGACGGCGTGACGGTGAGTAAGGAAGTGGATCTGGAAGACGCCTTTGAAAACATGGGCGCAAAGCTCGTGAACGAAGTGGCTTCCAAGACGTCCGACTTGGCAGGCGACGGCACGACAACAGCTACGGTGCTGGCTCGCGCAATCTTTCGCGAAGGCACTCGCATGGTTGCCGCTGGCAGCAACCCGATGGCCGTTCGTCGCGGCATTGAGAAGGCTGTGGCTGCCGCAGTGGGCCGGTTGATGGAAATGGCAAAGAAGGTGGAGCGTCCCGAGGAGGTTGCGCAAGTTGGCGCGATCAGCGCCAACAATGACCGTGCAATCGGCAACTTGCTCGCCGAGGCTCTGCAAAAAGTTGGTAAGGATGGCGTGATTACCGTTGAAGAAGGCAAGACAACCGAGACAACCGTTCGGTTTGTAGATGGCATGCAGTTCGACAAGGGATACATTTCCCCGTACTTCATCAACCGCCCTGCCGAAATGGTTTGCCAACTCGACGATGCTCTTGTGTTAATTCACGAGAAAAAAATCTCCAACCTGCGAGACCTTCTGCCGTTGCTGGAGAAGGTGGCCCAGTCAGGCAAGCCACTTTTAATCATTGCCGAAGACATTGACGGCGATGCGTTGACCGCGCTTGTTGTCAATAAGCTACGAGGTGTTTTGAATATCTGTGCTTCCAAGGCACCCGGCTTCGGTGACCGCCGCAAGGCGTTGCTTGGTGATATCGCCACGCTCACCGCCGGCACGTTGATCAGCGAGGATCTCGGACTCACGCTCGAGAGCCTCGATTTGTCACACCTTGGGCGGGCCAAGACGATCACGGTGGACAAGAGTGAAACGACGATCGTGCAAGGCGCTGGCAAGCAGACGGATGTGCAGGCACGCGTGCAGCAGATTCGCAATCAGATTGAGGCCACAGAGAGCGAATACGATCGCGAAAAACTGCAAGAGCGACTGGCAAAGCTCACCGGTGGTGTGGCGATTGTGTCTGTAGGTGCTGGCACCGAGGCCGAGATGAAGCAGAAAAAAGCTCGCGTTGAAGACGCGCTCCATGCCACGCGGGCCGCCGTTGAAGAGGGCATCGTGCCAGGTGGTGGAGTGGCGCTGTTGCGTTGCCGAGCCGCGGTGGAGAAGGCTCGTTCGCAGGCCAAGGGCGACGAAAAAATTGGCATCGATATTGTGCTCAGTGCTCTGGAGGCCCCGATCCGCCAGATTGCCGAAAACGGTGGAATCGATGGCTCGGTGGTGGCCGACGAGGTGGCTGGCAAAGACATGCACATCGGCTACGACGCCAACAAGGGCGAGTATGTCGACATGCTCAAGGCCGGCATCATCGACCCCGTGAAAGTGGTGCGGGTTGCACTCACGAATGCGGCCAGCATTGCCGGACTCCTGCTCACCACAGAGGCACTCGTGACCAACCTCGACAAGGGCGACTCCAAGAAGCATCGCATCGAAGGGAGCGTTCGCTAAGGAGCTTACTTGAGGTAGCTTTTTTCTACCGCAGGAAGCCGGAGTGTTTCTCTGAGGGAGTCGAGAGGCCCGCCGTGGCCTAACCACGTTCATGACCCAACAGCGCGATTATTACGAGGTTCTGGGCGTCGAACGGCGGGCAAGTGGTGCGCAAATTGCCGATGCCTACCGCAAGCTGGCAATCAAATGCCATCCGGATAAAAACCCAGGCAACAACGAGGCTGCTGATCGGTTTAAAGAGGCGGCTCGGGCCTTCGAGGTTCTTGCCGACAGCGATCTCCGTGCCCGCTACGACCGCTATGGGCATGCCGGGCTGCAGGGCCAGCAGCAGCACGAGTTCAACGATCTATCAGATATTTTTGAAGCCTTCGGGGATATGTTCGGCGGCAGCGGACTCGGAGGTGGCGGCAAAAGACGAGGCAACCGTGCCAGCCAGGGCCGCGATGTTTTCTGCACAATTACCCTCTCGCTTCTGGAGGCTGCCCGTGGCGCCAGCACAGCGGTTGTGTTCAATCGGCACGAGTCGTGTAGCGACTGCGACGGCAGCGGTGCCAAACGCGGTACCAAGCCCGTGGCCTGCGAGTATTGCGGCGGCCGCGGCCAAGTGATTCAGTCGGCCGGGGTTTTTCGACTCCAGACCACCTGCCCAGCCTGCCAGGGAGCTGGCCGCGTGATTCGCGAGAAATGCCCGACGTGTGCCGGAGCTGGCCTCACCGAGGAACGAGTCGAGCGGCATGTCACGATTCCAGCGGGCGTGGATCGGGATGTGCGAGTGCGGCTGGCCGGCGAAGGCGATCCCGGGGGCAACGGTGGCCCACCGGGAGATTGCTACTGTGTGATCGAAGTTGAAAACCATCCATTTCTTACGCGTGAGGGTCGCGAACTCCACTGCGAAGTACCAATCACGTTTAGCCAAGCGGCGTTGGGAGCCACGGTTGAAGTGCCGACCCTAGATGGGCCCAAGCCACTGCAAATCGCGAAGGGCACACAGGGCGGTGATGTCGTGCGAGTGCGAGGCCTCGGCATGCCCGAGGTGCGTGGTCGAGGCATTGGCGACTTGCACGTGCATGTGCACGTGGAGGTGCCTCGCAGCCTCTCGCCAAGAGCCGAGGAGTTGCTTCGAGAACTGGCCGCCGAAGAACAAAAAGCCGTGAGTCCAAAGCGATCCAGTTTTTTTAGCAGGCTCTCAGAATATTTTCAGCCCACCGAACCCGAGGAGAATACGGCATGAATACGCCAGTCCACGACGAGGCCGCCGAGGAGAACGCTGACGAGCAGGCAGTGCGTTTTCCAGATGCCGAAACAGGTGAGTCCGAGCTGTCTCTGGAGCACAAGCTCCGGGATTCGCTTGCGGATGCGGAGGATCGATTGCTTCGCACGCAGGCCGAACTCGATAATTTTCGCAAGCGTGCTCGCCGGGAATATGACGAGGCGCAGCGGTACCGGGAGATGGATCTCCTTCGCGATCTGCTGCCGGTGCTCGACACCGTGCTTCGGGCGATCGAGGCAGCCGAAAAAACTGACGACGTGGAGAGCCTGCGATCGGGATTTCGCCTCACGGCACAGCAAATCGAGAAGGTTCTGGAAGGGCACGGCTGTCAAACAATCGTAGCCGATGGCCAGCCGTTTGATCCAGCTGTGCACGAAGCGCTCTGTCAGCAAAGTGCGCCCAACGTGGATCCGGGTACGATTGTAGGCGTGGCTAGTCGTGGCTATCGGCTTCACGAACGCGTGGTACGGCCGGCGCAAGTGATCGTGGCCAAGGAGTAACACCATGCCAACATATGACTACGTCTGCGACGCCTGCGGACACGCCTTCGAACTGTTTCAGTCGATGAGCGACGGTAT
>CAIRDU010000021.1 GCA_903877395.1 uncultured Planctomycetaceae bacterium | reverse complement strand
GGGAGAATCTCCAAGTGGCCTCGATGGGTCAGCGATTGAATTACTTGTCGTCGAGCACGGCCACAGTCTCAAACGCTTTGCCCTCGAGCATTTCCAGCGATGCGCCACCGCCGGTTGACACGTGGCTTACCCGATCGGCATAGCCCATCTGCTCGATAGCTGCCGCTGAATCGCCGCCGCCAATAATCGTGACAGCCCCCTTGGCAGTCGCCTGCGCCACCGCCTCGGCCACTGTCTTGGTACCAGCGTCAAATGGCGGCATCTCAAAAACACCCATCGGCCCATTCCATACAACGGTACCAGCAGAGCGAATGATTGCTGCATATTGTTTGGCTGTGTCGGGGCCGATGTCGAGTCCCTCGAAGCCATCCGGAATCTGGCCAGCTTTCACAATTTGCTTGTTCGCACTCGCCGAAAAATCGTCGGCGCAGTGCGTATCCACAGGCAGCACAAGCTTTGTGCCGCCTTGGGCAATCAGTTGCTTGGCCAGATCAATCTTGTCCTTCTCGACGAGCGACTTGCCTGTCTTGCCTCCTTCGGCCAGCGAAAATGTGTAGGCCATCGCGCCGCCGATGAGCACATGGTCGCAGATCGCGAGGAGATTGTTGATCACTGCAATCTTGTCCGACACCTTCTTGCCGCCCAGAATTGCAACGAATGGCCGCTTGGGTCGGGCGATCGCCTCTGAGAGATACTGCATCTCCTTTTCGACCAAGAATCCACACACGGCAGGCTTGCCCACTACTTTCATGGCAACGGGCACGGCGTGCATGCTGGCCTCAGTACGGTGGCACGTTCCGAAGGCATCATTGACGTAGACATCGGCGATGGTTGCCAAGCCGTTGACGTAAGCCGCGTCGTTCCCCTTTTTCTCACCGGCGTTGAAGCGGACGTTTTCCAAAACCACCACGCCACCGGCCAGCAGAGCCTTGGCTTTGGCATGGGAATCCGCACCTCCGGTATCGGAAGCCAACAAGACAGGCTTTCCGAGCAATTCACCTAGCCGCTTGGCAACCGGAGCCAGCGAAAATGCCTGCTCAAAACCTTTCCCTGAAGGCCGCCCCAGATGCGACATGAGAACGGCTTTTCCGCCCCGATTGAGAATCGATGCAATGGTGGGCAGTGCCATCCTAATCCGACGGTCGTCGGTGATGTCGCCCGCATCATCTTGGGGCACGTTGAAGTCAACCCGTACCAGAAATATTTTGTCCTTGGCATCGACATCCGAAACGGTTTTCTTTGGCATCTGCGTTGGTTCCTTACAAATCCTTTACTCTACCCGGAAATACAATTCTTGGAAACACTTTTAGTGGAACAAGTTGCCCTTCTGAAAAACCTCTGCCGCAGATAGCCTTTTGCGTGCAATGCTTTTTCATCTTTCAACCAGCCGACCGCGTGCGTGCATGCTCGCCGGGCCGCTTGTATGGATAGTCGCCTTCGGAGCGACTGCGGCGCTTGCACAGCCGCCAGCGATGCCTGCCGGCACAGTCGATGCAGCAGCCAGTCGCGTGTATGTGCTCGTGGACAAAAGCGGACTGGTGGGGCACGTCCATGCCGTTGAGGGGCGACTCGTATCGGGTCGTATTGTGCTCGGGGCCAGCGAGCGGGCAGGTACTCTGGTGTTTGACATGCGTTCGTTTCTGGCCGACACGCCGGCCGCACGGCAAATGCTCGGCCTCAATGGGCAAATCGATGCCGCGACGCAACAGCAGACCACTGCCAACATGCTCAGCCCCGAGGTACTCGACGTTGGCAACCATCCTACAGCGAGGTTTGATATTCGCTCATCGCTTGCCTCGGCGAAGTCACAGCCAGGTGCGCCATCCAGCTACGACCTCGTCGGCATCTTCACGCTTCACGGCGCTCAGCGGCCGCTGACCCTTACCGCCGATGCCGAAGATCGCGGTGCGGCCGTCCGCCTCCGCGGTGGCTTTCGCGTGAAACAAACCGACTACGGAATGAAGCCCTACGCAAAATTTGGCGGGATGGTGGGTGTGGCCGACGAGCTCGCGATCTGGGGGGATGTCTGGCTGCCGGACGGCCTTCCGCAGCCGGTGAGCCAGCCAGCAGTCTCCCCCAACAACCCCAACGGTGAAATTCAAAAATGATCTCGTGCGACAGCGTGACAAACGCAGCCATCCGCAGCCACTACGATCTAGCAACGCCTTTCTACAGGCTGCTGTGGGGGCCGCACATCCATCACGGGCTCTGGGAGGATGCAACACCATCGGCGGGCGATGCCTCTCCACTGGATGCGCAACTCCACCTCACAAACACGCTGGCCGATCTGGCGAATGTGTCTCGCGGCAGCCGCGTTCTGGATGTCGGCTGCGGCATGGGGGGCTCATCGATTCATCTGGCTCGCTCTCGCGACTGCCGCGTGGTGGGCGTCACGCTCAGCGGTGTGCAGCGGCGATGGGCCACCACGAGCGCCTGGTGGCAGGGCCTGTCGCGATCGGTTGAGTTTCGCCGCACCGACATTGAGCAGGAGTCATTTTCTCCGGCTACGTTTGATGGGGTCTGGAGCATCGAGTGCACGGAGCACCTTGCCGACAAGCGGGCCTTCTTTGCAAATGCCGCGTCGTGGATTCCACCGCTCTTTCTCAAACACTTTTCAACGCTTCTCAATGCCTATCGCTCCGGTGCAATGCAGTATGGATGCTTCGTTGCCCACCGCCCGCCTGACGCACTTTCGTAACACCTTTGAGACACCGCACGGATGCAAAAGTCTTATCGCACCTCTATCTGGCCGTGGATAAAGTCATCCATGACCTTTGTCCACTTGGTCGCCGCTTCGTGTGGCGGCAGACTTTTTCCACAGTCTGCTATCACAGCCTTACCGTCGCTTGGCCGCTGGTGTGGAATTGGGTTTGGCCTCGCCACGCATCTCCTCTTCGCCTTCACTGTATGGCATCTGATCTGGTTTTTGGCAGGACACGCCCCGACTGATGTATCACCGGAGGGCGGCATCGCAGGAGTCAGTGGCTCGTTCGGCAAGCCCTTGCTGCAAACAATCGGCCTAGACGCCCTGTTGGCGATCATTTTTGCGGTGCCTCACAGCCTGCTGCTCCTGCCGTCTGTGCGTCGCTGGCTGACCGGCTGCGGCATTGCTTCGGCGATGTACGGTTGCTTCTACTGCGTTGTCACATGCATCGTGCTCCTGATCACAATCCTCTGCTGGCAACCCAGCGACCTGATCGTCTGGGGCTGGCCTCGCGCACTCAGACCGTGGATCACTGCGGCGTTCGTCTGCTCCTGGGGCCTGCTACTCTCCAGCCTCCACCTCACTGGCTTGGGCTATCAAACGGGCTGGACCCCATGGTGGCGATGGGTGCGTGAACTGCCCCCTGTACGACGTGAGTTTACGCAGCGTGGGGCGTACCGTTTTTTGCGACATCCGGTCTATATGAGCTTCCTAGCTCTCGTCTGGCTCACGCCAGTCGTCACGCTCGATCGGGCTGTGCTCATCGTCATCTGGACTGCTTATATCTTTATCGGTAGTGCTCTCAAGGATCGGCGGTTAGTCTTATTGATCGGACAGCAATACCGCGAGTATCAGTCTCGCGTACCAGGGTATCCGGGCATGCCTGCCGGGCCGCTGGCCCGCGTGCCACTCATGCCACACACCAGTCGATGAACGACATACCTTTCACCACAGGCCGGACTCCCTCTCGACTGCTGCTGCTAAGCCTGCTCACACTCTTGGCGATTGCTCTGGCATCGCCGTGGATTGTGTCTGGGGCATTGGCGGTACTGGGCGTCGATTCGACGACGCCCATGGAATGGGTGCCAGCAACATTTCCGCCCCGCGAGGACTACGATCAGTTTGTGCGGGAGTTTGAAAGCGGGGATGTTGTGGTCGCTTCGTGGCCGGGGTGCACGCTCGGCTCACAGGCATGCGCGCGATTCATCGAAGCTGCATCAGGACCCAATGCCCCCCGAAATACCGCCGGCTCCCCATGGTTTGAATCGGTAGCCAGCGGATCCACACTCCTGGAAAGACTTACGGAACCGCCGCTGTCGCTGGCCCGCAAGACTGCCATCCAACGGCTCAAGGGGGTGCTGATTGGCCCCGACGGCCAGACTACCTGTCTGATTATTTCGTTCACCCGCGAGGGCCTCACCGACCGTAAACACGCCGTGGCTTGGATCCGCGGCATGCTGCTGCAAACGGCTGCCACATCGCCGGACGATTTTCATCTGGCAGGACCTGTGATCGACAATGTCTCCGTGGACGAGGCGAGTGCTGCAAGCCTCAAGGTCTATGCGGCCCCGGCGGGTCTGGTGATCCTGCTGCTGACTTGGTGGTCGCTGCGTTCGCTGGGGTATGCGGTGCTTGTGTTTCTCATTTCGCTGACCTGCGTGGGGCTATCGTTCACATTTTTGAATGCGTGGGGCGATCGGATGAATCCGGTGCTCATTGTCATGCCAGTCCTCGTACTCACTCTCGGAGTGTCGGGGGGGATTCACCTCGTCAACTATCTGGTGGATTCGCTTGAGAGCGAGCCCTTCGGGAACACGCCACAAACGTCTGCGCTCACGACTCAAGTAACGCCGCAGGGCTTGACCATGCGGGCGATTGCCATGGGATGGCTACCCTGCAGCCTCTCGGCCGGCACGACGGCCGTTGGGCTCTTCTCGTTGGTTGTGAGTGAACTGGAGCCGATTCGCGTGTTTGGATTCCACGCTGCCTTCGGGGTGTTGGCAACGCTGGTGCTGCTGTTCATGATCGTGCCAGGTATTTTTGAGCGATGGCCGCTTCGACGGCGAGCTATGGCAGCGACTCCCGGCAATGATGCACCCCTGGCATCGAACGTCATTCGACACGCCACTCCTATTGTGGTTGTGGCCACCGCCGCGATGATCGCCGCTGCCATTGGCGTTCCCTGGATTCGCACATCGGTGGGAATCGACACGCTCTTCACGCCTGAGAGCCGCGTGATCGCAGACTACCGCTGGCTCGAACGCATGATCGGGCCGCTCGCGCCGGTCGAGGTGGTCGTGCGTTTTACAGACGCATCGCCAGTGCGTCCGGCACAGCGACTGGAAATCGTGCGCGCCATCGGCACAACTCTCGCCGAAATACCCGGCGTGACAGGCGTGCTTTCAGCAGCCACATTCTTGCCCGAATTCGCTGACAACTCGGGCGTTCGCGGCGCCGCACGAAAGGCCATTGTTGCCAGAAAGCTCGAGCACAACTTGGTTCGGCTGAGCGACATGAAAATCGTGCGTGAAATGGATGGGGAGCAGTTATGGCGTGTGACGGCCCGCACATCGGCCCTCTCGGACATCAACTATGCTGGTTTTTTGGATCTTTTGCGAGATCGCGTCGAGCCGATCGTTACGGCACACGGTGGCGTTACACGCGGGATCTCGGCCAACTACACCGGGGTGATGCCGCTTGTGCAATCAATTCAGGCCGTGCTCCTCCACGACCTCTTTATGAGTTTTCTTTCAGCGTGCGGGTCGATCACACTGGTGATGATGGTGGTGGCGCGAGGCGTGTTGGCCGGATTCATCTCCATGCTTCCCAACGTGTTTCCGATGATCCTGCTCTTCGGGCTCTTCGGGTGGACTCGCACATCGCTCGATATCGGAAGCGTGATGACAGCCTCGATTGCGCTGGGGATGGCCATCGACGGCACACTCCATTTTCTCACGTTCTTCCGCCGGGGGTTGGCCCACGCGGCAGGCGACGATGCCATCGACACGGCGGCTCAGCGGGCAGCCGCCGTCCGCAGTGCCTTCCACCATTCGGCCAGCGCACTCACACAAAGCGCGATCGCCTGCGGCCTCGGCATGCTCGTATTTGCAGCCAGTTCATTTGCCCCTACCCGCCGCTTTGCCTGGATGCTTGCACTCCTCATTGCCGCTGCGCTGGCTGGCGATTTGATTTTTCTTCCCGCATTGCTGACAGGTCCACTTGGCCGGTACTTCACACCCAAGCAGCGGCCTCTTCCTCGCACCTAAAGCCCGTGCGACACCTCCGCTGCGATTGAGAATCCTCGCTGCCGGCTTCGGGCTTGAACGAGGGCAGGCACACAAACGCACCGCACACGGCTCAACGCACGGCTACTTTTTCCGGATGTCGTAGCACACAATGGCATCTTGCTCGCGAAGATAGAGCCGCCCATCTAGGACGACTGCGTGCGACCAACTTGGGCGATTTTCGCTGTGCGGAATCTGAAACGTGCTGATTTCCGCGTAGGCCTCCGGGTGTGCCTTCACCAGTGCCAGCGTGCCGTCGGCAAACCGCACGTAGATGTGGCCGTCGGCAGCCACGACCGAAGCCGACCCCTTGCCGCTGCCTCGCTGCTTCCACACGACGTTGCCTGTCATGAGTTCTGCACAAAACAGAATCCCCTTGTCCTCAGAGTCGCCGTAGAGGTGGTCCCCCACGAGCACGACGCCTCCATGTTTATTGGCGAGATCTTTTTTGAGTCCGTATATCTCCTCAATGGCAACGCTGCCGGAGGGTCCTGGCACCTGCCGGAGCAACGCACCGCCACGCCCATATCCGGCTGAGAAAAAGACGAGATCATCCCGCACAATAGGTGTGGGGATCACGGCCGTGGTCTGCTCGATCGGGTACGTCCAAAGCAGCGTGCCGGTCTTTGCATCAACGCCCAGGGCGCCGCTGGCTGTTGTCTGAACGTAGATCTTTCGTCCTTTGAGCGAGGAAATCACAATCGATGCGTGGCCTGCGCCTCGCTCGCCCTCCACTGGGCAGGCCCAGATCGGCGTGCCGTTCTGCTTGTTGAGCGCGATCACTGTTGCCTTTTCGCCGCCCGGTGTGCAGGCCAGCGTGTTGCCGTCGATCAGCACCGATTCGCTGTAACCCCAACTATCTCCTTTCGTGCCGCCATACTGGGCCTTGAGGTCGACTTGAAAGACTTCCTTGCCATCCTTGGTCTCAAACGCCAACAACTTTCCGAACGCGGAGAGCACATAGACCAGTCGCCCATCCACGGTGGGAGTGCTCCGCGAACTCCGCCACGATTCCTGACCTTCATTCCATGCAGGGCCCGTCTTAGTCATCCACAATTGCTTCCCAGTCGCGCGGTCGAAGCATGTGAGATACTCATCCGCATCCGTGGCGGTAGAGGGTTCGTCTCCGAGCGTATAGATCTTGTTGCCGGCAATCGCGAGGCTGGCGTAGCCACGCCCGGCACCCGCTGTTTCCCAGACCACTCGTGGGCCGTCTGCGGGCCACGCTTCGAGCAAGTTGGTGTCGGGGGCCACTGCTGTGCGATGCGGCCCCCGAAACGTCGGCCAGT
Organism: uncultured Planctomycetaceae bacterium; assembly: GCA_903877395.1. Taxonomy (GTDB): domain Bacteria; phylum Planctomycetota; class Planctomycetia; order Pirellulales; family UBA1268; genus BAIKAL-G1-2R. Next base: position 2,931 of record CAIRDU010000021.1, on the reverse strand, counting down.
CTTCAGCACAACAGGTTTGTGCGAAGGCCAGCAGGATGAAGGGCGGCAGGGCGAAGGCCAGTCGGGTGGGATGAATCGCCATCGCAGCGGTACGGCAACAAAGCATGGCGTGCATCTGGGGGGCTCTCTAGAAAGTGCGTGATAAAGTGCGTGATAACCTGAAGCGTACGGGGTGGGCCGCAGACCAGTCAAACCGCCAGAATTCCAAGAATGACGTCCGATAGCAGTCACCGAACGATTCTGGGGGACGCAGACCCGCTTCATTCGGTCACTGGCGTCAGGGTAGACTCAAGACTGGATCGCAGAGTCGGTCCTTGGCCACTGCCGCCGGAGAGCTTTGAACATGACTGAAAAACAGTCCGCAAGACACCCGCCCGATGCCGATGCGTCAACTCACGAATCACCGTCGTTGTTTGGCGCTCGCACCACCATCGAGCACGTTGAGGAGGGCTCTGCCTTGGCACCGAAGTTTGATGCCGGTGGACTCATCCCATGCGTCACGACCGACTTCCACTCGGGCGAGGTGCTCATGGTGGCAGTGATGAACCGAGAGGCGCTTGCCAACACGATCCAAACCGGAGAAGCCTACTACTTCAGCCGCAGCCGTCAGCAACTCTGGCACAAAGGGGCCACCAGCGGCTTGGTACAAAAAGTTTTGGAGATGCGAATCGACGACGATCAGGATTGCGTCTGGTTGAGAGTAGAGATCGACGGCGGAGCCAGTTGCCACGTTGGATACCGTTCGTGTTTTTATCGCAGGGTTCCCGTGGGTGCCCAGCGAGAGCGAGGCGGCTCGCTCGAGTTCACCGAGCAGGAAAAGACATTCGATCCAAAGGCTGTCTACGGCGACGCACCGAACCCTACTCAACTGTGAGCCTCGCAGTTCTTGCGAATGAGGCTAGAATCCAATCGATCACACAACTCAATCAAACGGAGACACGATGCTCACCCCCCCACAGGTCGCCGAGGCTTATTTTCTTGAATCCCGGCACATGTTGCTGGAAATTGCCGCCTACCTCGACCGCTACGATGCGGCCGTGGCCCGTGGCAACGGATCCAACGGAAACGACAAAGCGACAGCCGCCGACACAACAAGCGGGGAGAAAAAACTGGGCGTGATTCGCCGGGCTTTGGCAATCACGTCTGAAGCCCAGCCGACGAAGCAACGCACACTGACACTCCTCGAACTCTTTGCCGCTCCTGAAACAAACCCCACGAATCCATAGATTACAAATCATGCAGATCATCCAACCTCACTACCATGCCATCGCCCGCACGGCCCAAGATTACGAGCGCATGGCGATGAGCGGCGTCGTGGCTGTGGCAGAGCCCGCTTTCTGGGCTGGTTTCGACCGGAAGTATCCAGAAACGTTCATCGATTACTTCCGTCAGATCAGCGAATTCGAGCCCACAAGGGCCGCGCAGTACGGCATCCGCCACTTCTGCTGGGTAGCCGTCAACCCCAAGGAGGCAGAAGACCCAATCCTCACTCGTGAGGTGCTTCGCCAGATGCCGGAGTTTTTTGAAAAGCCCACGGTCCTGGGCGTCGGCGAAACAGGCCTGCACAAATCGACGAAGAACGAGTGCGACTCGCTGGAAGCCCATGTCGATCTGGCGATGAAGCACGGTCAACTCGTCCTGATTCACACGCCGCACTTGGCCGACAAGGCACATGGCACACGTCGCGTGCTGGAGGTGCTGGCTGGAATGAACGTGGATCGCCAGCGCATCTGGATCGACCACGTCGAAGAGCAGACGATACGGCCCTGCCTCGATGCAGGCTACTGGGTGGGCATGACGCTCTATCCAATTACAAAGTGCTCGCCAAAACGAGCCGTTGACTTGCTTGAGCAATACGGCACCGAACGAATGCTCGTCAATTCATCGGCAGACTGGGGGCCCAGCGATCCTTTCACGCTCCAGGAGTGCGTGCTGGAATACCGCCGCCGGGGCCACTCGCTGCAAGAGGCCGTTGAGGTGTTTCACAACAATCCATGTCGCTTTCTCGGCCAGAACCCGAAGTTTGATATTCCTCAAATCCGCATCGACACGGTGGCTACCGGTGTGCGCAAGCCTGTCTCCACATAATTGCCCCCATCCGTTGTGACCGCACACACGCTTAGTCGAGAACGATCCCCATGCACCCATCCGATACGCCCATCACACAACTGTCGCTGGTGCGCCAGTTGCGTTTTTGTGCTGGGCACAGACTCTACCGCCACGAAAGCAAATGCGCTTTTTTCCACGGTCACAACTACCGAGTAGACATAGAGGTCGTTGGCACCAACGGCGGCACCGAGGTGGACAGCGTCGGTCGGATTATCGATTTCTCGATGATCAAGCAACGCATGCTCGGCTGGCTGGACGAGAATTGGGACCATGCGTTTCTCTTGTTTGAGGAAGACGAGAATGCACTTGCAGCCATCAAGATGGTGCAGCCCACCAAGTATTTTGTGATGCCCTACAACCCAACAGCCGAAAACATGGCCCGCTACCTGCTTGAAGTGGTGGCCCCGAGCGTACTCGGGGCTCTGGGCGTGGTGGCCCGCCAAGTGGTCGTCTGGGAGACCGACGAGGCCTGTGCCGTGGCGACGCTCGTTGGCAATCCAGTTGCATGCGTACAGCCAACCGAATCATCCGTCTTGGTGGATGCTCGCTAGAACAGCACGCAGTCCGGCCATCCGCAACACCTTCGCTCACCTATGAATAATTTCATGCCACCCACTGGCTCCTTTCCGACGACGCGTTTGCGGCGCACTCGCCAGCACGCGTGGCTGCGGCGCGCGGTGGCTGAGACAACGCTCTCCCCAGCCGACCTTGTGTGGCCGCTTTTTGTGCACGATCACGAGGCCAGTGAGCCAGTGCCATCGCTCCCGGGTGTGGATCGCTTGCCGATTGACGGGGTGGTGAAGGCTGCCGACGAAGCGAGGC
>CAIRDU010000020.1 GCA_903877395.1 uncultured Planctomycetaceae bacterium | reverse complement strand
GTTTCACAGTGCCGATCAGTAACTACAACTCCGCCTACACATGGGCCGGTACGGCAACATTGGGCACGGTAGTTGTCAGCGCAAGTGGTTTGGTCACGGTGGCAGGCGTGGCTGCGGGGATGAGCTCAACGGCGACAATCACGACTACCAGAGCGAACACTGCTGACGGTTCGGCACCAGTAACGGCGACATCGCTGTTCTTTGTCATGAGCATGGTGACGGTGGGAGATTCGGGGAACGCTGCCGACACGACGGGGTACGGCGCCGTGTCATACTCGTACCAGATCGGTACATACGACGTAACAGGCTCCCAGTACGCGGCGTTCTTAAATGCCGTAGGCCAGACAGACACCTACGGGCTCTACAACGCGAACATGGGAACGAACACGCAGGTTGCCCAAATCCGCCGGTCGGGCACAGTTGGTAGTTTCACGTACGCCGTCATGAACAGCACAGGCCAACGTCCGATCACGTACGTGAGTTGGTTTGACTGCGCGAGGTTTTCCAACTGGATGAGCAACGGGCAGCCGAGTGGGGCCCAGACCAGCACGACTACCGAAAACGGTGCGTACAACGTGAATGGTGCCACAACAGGCAATGCTGTGGCCGCCAACGCCACCAACCCGAATACGGGTTTAGCTCCGACGTACCGGATGCCGCTTGAGAACGAGTGGTACAAGGCTGCGTACTATAAGGGTGGCAGCACGAGTGCAGGCTACTGGACTTACGCCACGCAGAGTAATTCTGCCCCGGGCACCACGATCGGCAGCAGTCCGAATCAGGCGAACTACCGAAATACCATCGGCCACGTAACTGACGTAGGCTCATTTAGTGGCAGCGGGAGCTTCTACGGCACGTTCGATCAGAGCGGCAACGTCTATCAGTGGAACGATCTAGCCGGCACACCCGGTACGACTCGTGGCTTTCGCGGCGGCGGTTGGGACTACTACTCCTCCAACGTGTCGTCGTCGTACCGCGAGTACCGCTACGACCCGTCGTTCGAGTACATCAGCGTCGGTTTTCGTCTCGCAAGTTCGGTTTGAGCCCGGATCGCGGCAGGTGTCTCAACTATCATTGGCACAGAGGGCGATCGCATGCCTCTTGAGTTCACCCTTTTACTTCTCGAACGAACATTCTATGAAACTCCGCCGCATGGCTCTGGGTTCCGCTATCGCTACCGCAGTTGTGTTGGCCATCGGTGCGGGGGGCCTGGTGAACCGCAGCCATAGATCGAAGGAAGCTACATCCTCGAGAGTCGGGAACTGGCTGACGGCACGTTTGTCGTGACTCAAAAAGGACAGTTCGTCGACCGGTGGAAAAAGGTGCGATGAGCGGGCGAGCGTAGAGCTAAACGGGAGTGCCGGCGTTGTTTGAGGCCGCAGGTTGACGGATCCTGCCTGGTGCGGGATCGACAAAACGTGGCTCCCCTATCGTGCCCGCTCTTTTCATGTTTACCAATATCGGACGCAAGCAAACCAGCCGCGATGGCCTCTGCAGGTGCCCACCTCTCTGGGCTTCCGCTGACCCCAGTAGCAGCAATTCTTGATTGCCGACTCCCGGCTCTGTCCAAACCCGATTCCTTCAATGGCACCGCCAGCGCGTCCACAGTGTTGCAGGATGCCAGTGCGGGCCATTGTTTCAGCGTCCTGCTGGGCCGTCGAGGGAGCACGCATTGTGGTGGTCTGCGCTTCTGCAGTGCTGGAAAGTGTGGCCGTGAACAAAGACAGCGCAAGGAACAAGAGCAGGCAACGCATAAGAAAACTCCATTCGTTGGTGGGCAATGAGTTGGTGGGCAATGAGTTGGTGGGCAATGACAGAGCACAGCCTATTTTGAGTCGCTGAAAACTTTCTAGCGTGTGGCTGTAAAACGCACCCACGGCCGAAAAAAACGTCGAAATCCCACCGCGGAAGGTTCGCGAGGCCATGTGGGTGGGCCTCCCTTTGGGTGGTGCTCTTTTCGTCACGCGGATGATCGGTATCACGCGGAATCTCAGCCGACAGCGTCGGGGCGCGGTGCCTGCAACTCGTTTAACGCATTGGATGCCGCCCGCTGTTCGGCTTCCTTCTTATTGCGCCCCCATGCGGGTGCATAGCGGCGGCTCCCAATCTGGGCCAACACATGAAACGTCTTGCTGTGGTCCGGCCCAGCCTCCTGCACAACTTCATACGTGGGGGTCACTCCAAAATCCCGCTGCGCCTGCTGTTGCAAGAGCGACTTATGGTTTGAACCCTGCTCCCCAGAGGCCACCTTGATAATTTCAGGCTCAAGAAGCCGTTCCACAATCTTCCGCACCGGCTCAATGCCACCATCCAGATAAATCGCGGCCACAATCGATTCAAAGAGATCGGACAGCACCGACGGCGGAACCAGTTTGTTCACGGCCAACCCCTTGCCCACGATGAGAAAATCGATGAGCTGGAGTTGCTCGCTGATGCGGCTGCACGTTTCCCGGCTTACCACCACCGACTTGATCCGAGTCAGATCCCCTTCGAGCGACTCTGGAAACAGCCGATAGAGTCGCTCGCAGACAATGAATCCAAGGATGGAGTCGCCGAGGAATTCCAGTCGCTCGTTCGACGCCAGCCGGTGCTGTGCTCCTGAGGCGTGCGTCAAAGCAGCCATGAGCAGCGATCTGTCTTTAAATTCGTACTGAATCCGACGCTGGCACTCGGCCACGTCGATGGCGGCCTCGGCACTCTCTCGTTGTTCCCGTCGGGACATGAATTCCAATGCTTTCTGCCCCAAACTTAAGGCCTGTTTCGTCTGTCTGTCAAACTGTCTTCCAAGCGATTTGCCGCGTCATTCTTTTTGTTTCGAACCATCTTCCGCCC
>CAIRDU010000019.1 GCA_903877395.1 uncultured Planctomycetaceae bacterium | reverse complement strand
GGGCGATTTCTCCGAAAGCGCCACGTCCGCAGATACGGAACATCGCAGAGCAGGCCCACCGCAGACACGGACCGCCCCAGCGACGGAGTACAACACGGTCCGTCGCGTTGACCGTTTTTCTCGGCCGCATTGACCCGGGTGAACTTTCGAGGCATTGGTTTAGTTCGTCGCATCATTCATGGATACTCATCCTGACATCATTCACTCCCGCACGGAAGCGGTGCGCCTGCGTTTGCTGCAGCACCCCATCTACCAGCGCGTGGATCGACCCGCTGCGATTCGCACGTTCCTCAAGTCCCATGTCTTTGCTGTCTGGGATTTCATGTCGTTGCTCAAGCGTCTGCAACGGGACCTGACTTGTGTGGCTCTTCCCTGGATGCCCGTGGGAGATCCGGAAGTGCGATTCCTCATCAACGAAATTGTCTGCGGCGAAGAATCCGACCTCGGACCGGAGGGTGTCCGCTCCAGCCACTTCGAACTGTATCTCCGGGCCATGCGGGAGGCGGGTGCCGACACTTCGGCCATCGATGCATTTCTCGGAGCAATCCAGGCCGGAGAATCGCCTGAGTCCGTCCTCGCAAAGCCCGGTCTGCCGCCCGGAGTCCGCGAATTCACAGGGTTCACCTTAAAGCTCGCCTGCACCGGCCAAATTCATGAGACGGCTGCCGCCTTCACTTACGGACGCGAAGATGTGATCCCGGAGATGTTTCTGCCCTTGGTCACCTCGCTGGTCAGTTCCGGTGAGTCCCAGTTTGGGCTCTTGCTCTACTACCTGGAACGGCACATCGCACTCGATGGAGGTCATCACGGGCAACTGGCTCGCCGGATGATGCAACGGTTGTGCGGAGACGATTCCAAAAAGTGGGAGGAGGCCGTCGCCGCCGCCACGGCCGCCATCGAAGAACGAATCCGGCTTTGGGATGCGATTTTGGCGGCTCTTCCGCCAGCCCGATAACGGGGATTCGAGACCTTGGACTCAGCAACTCCCAGAGCGGGCTATTCCCTTGACGGGTGGTAGTCGGCCGCAGAAGGCTAAAACGGTTACCACCGCACTTCTAACACGCCACTTGAATGCCCTTGGCGCTCGCCAGACCTAACTTGCGGAAACCATTCAGGGCCTGGGTGCTTTCAGCGTGGATTAAACCCATCCTGGGCATCGGTTTAACTCTCATCCTCGGCGCTGCCCCGACCAACAGCCCAGCCAAGGGACCGACTGGAAAGCCTCAGCCGGAACTAGAAACAGCCACCCTAAAACGGGACGCCGTTGCGGTCGCCAATGCTTTGGCTAGCCAGTATCCCGGCGATCCGTTGGTCTACGCTCTCCTGGGCTCCGCTCACTTCAATATCGGTCAGGCCGATGAAGCGCTCCGGCATCTTCAGCGTTGCATCGAACTCAATCCCAATCAGGCAGATGTTTACGAAATCCAAGCTCGGATTGCCTACGACAAAGGTCAGATCGATGAGTGCGTCCGTTTGTTTCAGGAAGCATTGAAGCGAGGATCTCCCAACGCCGACTTATTGAATCGGCTGGGACGTGCCCAACTCGACCTTGGAAAGACTGAGGAAGCTCAAGCCACCCTTCAGCAGGCCGTTCAACGACCGGATGCGCCGGGTGAAAGCCGTTTCCTGCTTGGACAGTCCTACCTTCAGGCCGGGGCTTTTGCGAAGGCCCGCGAATGCTTCCAGGAGGTCATCCAACAAATCCCAGACCACACCCAGGCGTTTTTTGGACTTTTCACCGCCTCCACGCGCCTGGGTTTGAGCGACGATGCCGACCGCTATCGCAAAGAATTTGTTCGTTTGGAGGGATCCGACCGAAAATCTTTGACCGACAGCAGCATTCAACCCGACTCCCTTTCCGGCGTGGGCTTTGTTCGGGAGACGGTGGCCCGAACCTTCGCTGGGGCGGGTCAACTGTACCGAGCCCACGGCAAGCTGGAGCAGGCGACCGAGCAGTTCCATAAAGCGGCACTCCTCGATGGCTCAACCCCCAGTTATCGAGCCTCACTGGAGTCCCTCTATCTTCAGCGCAAACTCCCATTGGAAGGCATCCGACTCTTCGAGGAACTGACAACGGCCAATCCGACCAACTACCTCAACCACCTCTTTTTGGGCCGCCTTCAATCGAAGTCTGGGATGTTCGAGCCCGCCGAGAAATCGTTGCTCACGGTGCAAAAATTCGTGCCCGGCTTGCCTGAGGGCCATCGAGCCTTAGGCGAACTCTACTTGCGCGCCAACCGCAAGCTGCCCGAGGCATTGGCCGAACTGAGTATTAGCGTCGAGCTCGACCCTTCTCCGCCTCATTTCTACTTGCTGTCGATTGCCTGTGCCAAAAATAAGGACCCTCAAGGAGCTCTTAACGCGAGTCAGCAGGCCATAAAGCTCAGGCCAAATGAGGCGTCCTATCAGAAGCTTCGCGAACAGTTACTCCAAGCGCCCAAAAAATGAGAACCTCACGCCACCGTGGGTGGGCAGGGATGCGGGGATGGTGGGTTTTGCTATCCTTAGGAGTCAGCCTGAGTGGGCTTGCAGAAACCGCACAGCCTTTAGCCATTCAGTGGAAGGACATCACGCTGGAGACCGGGATCCAGTTCACCCACACCGATGGCAATTCGGGGAAACACTACATCGTCGAGACAGTGGCCTCAGGCTTGGCGACGTTCGATTTCGACAAGGATGGGAAGATAGACATTCTTCTGTTGAATGGAGCCCCCCTTCCCGGCACGGAGAAACCGGGTGCGGTTTCAAGAAATGCCCTCTATCGAAATGACGGTGGATGGAAATTCACCGACGTCACCGTTTCAGCCGGACTGACCGACTCGGCCTACCACCTCGGGGTCTGCACCGCCGATTACAACAACGACGGTCACACCGACATTTACCTCAGCAATTACGGACGGAATATTCTCTACAAGAACAACGGCAACGGAACGTTCACCGATGTGACAGCCGTGGCTGGGGTTGGAGGTTGGGAACATGTTGGAGCCGGCGCCTGCTTCTTCGACATGGACGGCGATGGCGACCTGGATTTATTTGCAGCGAGCTACGTCGACTTCAACCTGAAGAACCACAAGACCTCCGTCATGAATGGATTCACGACGTACGTCGGTCCGTTGCAGTACCCACCCACTGCCAATCACCTCTTCCGCAATAATGGGAATGGCACCTTCAGTGATGTCAGCGGGGAGTCCGGGATCGCCAGCTTTTTGTCGTCCGGAATGGGGGTGGTCGCCGCCGATTTCGACAATGATGGCGACTCCGATCTCATCGTCGCCAACGACCTCCGAGCCAATGCCCTCTGGGTGAATGACGGTCAGGGACGATTTAAAGAAATCGGAGCGCTCGT
>CAIRDU010000018.1 GCA_903877395.1 uncultured Planctomycetaceae bacterium | reverse complement strand
GCGGACATTGATCCTTCCGCCTGCACTGGATGATCCTGAACGTCGAGTCAACGCCATGGAACTGCTCGCGGGGCTTGGCCCAGCAGCCAAGCCCGCTATTGATTCGCTCGTGAAGGGGCTTGCTGACAGCGATCCCGTCTACTGCAGCGACGCCGCAATGGCACTGGCAGCCATCGGCTCGTCTGCGGCAGAAGCTGTGCCGCAACTCCACGCCATGCTTCTGAAGGCCACGCGAGAATCCAGCGACGATACCCTAGGGTTGGCATACTCAGCGGCCTATGCCTTGGGTAGTATCGGCACAGCTGCCAAACCAGCCGTGGCAGACCTCATATCCCTCAGCGCATCCAAAGACGAGATGCTGGCCACGGTGGCCGTGTGGGCATCGCTCAAGATTGAGCCGCAAGACGCATCGCTCTTTACGACCGCCGTGCCACTGTTGCGCAAAGCGCTTCGCGGAGACCGAGAAATCGTTCGTCTCGAGGCCGCGGTGGCATTGGGCGATATTGGTACGGCCGCCGAAACGGCCGTACCAATTCTGGAGCTGGTCGCCGAGGATGATCCTGTGCAATCGGTTCGTTCGGCTGCCAAGCAGGCCCTCGCAAAAATCCGGGGCGGCTAGGCAAGCTCTACCGGCGGCAGGCTTTTTTTCTCCAGCCGCAACCGTGTCTGGGTCGAGTTGTTGGGTGAGGTGGAACCTTTTCCGCCCCTTTCACTCGGGAGCCCTACGGGGAAACGCCATGGCCAAGCTAGGCTGGTTTGGAAAGCTCTGGCTGACTCGTTTTCTTCGGCCGGCAGGCGAGCGATCAATCTATCGGCTCATCCAGCAAACTCTGCCCAAGCGGATTCTGGAACTGGGCCTCGGAACGCTGCAGCGCACCGAGCGAGTGCTCGGGTTCGCGAGCGCCGTTTCGCCAGAGAGTTCCTTGCACTACGTGGGCTTCGATCGGTTTGAGGGCCGATTGCCCACTGACCCACCGGGACCATCTCTCAAGCAGGCCCACCAGCGGCTTCACTCGCTGGCACGGGTGCAACTGGTTCCCGGCAACAGCGACGCGTCGCTGTCTCGGCTTTGTAACCACCTCGGCCTGTTCGACCTGATACTGATCTCGGCCGACAACGACCCTCGCCATATTGAGCGGAGTTGGTATTTCATCCAGCGGATAGTCACTGTGCGCACAACGGTACTCGTCGAAACTCGAGATGCCTCTGCTGGCACCACGGCCTGGCTGCCCGTCATCAAAGCCCGCATCGATGAACTGGCATCCAAAACCCTTCTCAAGCGGGCCGGTTAAATCGCGAGTTCGTAGAATGGCCGAGGCCGAGCCTGGCCCCCCGCAAGCATCTGCCGCGGGTCAGTGGAACAACAGAGGTTGGCTCGCTACAGTAGTGAGGTTGTTTCCGGCCACGCCACATACAAACGTTTTTGAGACATGCCCGCCACACCCCGCACGTTGCTCGAAAAGATTTGGGACAGCCATCTCGTCTGCGCCCCCACAGGCGAGCAACCCATTCTCTACATTGATCGCCATCTGGTGCATGAGGTGACAAGTGCCCAGGCCTTTGAGGGCTTGCGAGTGGCCGGCCGCCGTGTGCGACAGCCGGCGGCCACGTTTGCTACGCCCGATCACAACGTCCCCACGACCGATCGACGCCTGCCGATCGCCGATCCCATCTCCAAGCAACAAATTGACACGCTGCGCAACAACTGTCGCGAGTTTGGTGTGCGGCTCTTCGACTTGGACAACGCTGACCAAGGCATCGTCCATGTGATCGGCCCAGAATTAGGTATCACGCAGCCCGGCATGACGATCGTGTGCGGCGACAGCCACACCGCTACGCACGGAGCCATGGGGGCGCTGGCCTTTGGCATCGGCACAAGCGAGGTGGAGCACGTGCTGGCCACGCAGACGCTGCGACAGTCGAAGCCCCATTCGCTTGAAGTTCGGGTCGATGGCGAACTGTTTCCTGGCGTAACAGCCAAAGACATGGTGCTGTTCATGATTGGCAGGCTTTCGACAGAGGGCGGCACCGGTTATGTGATCGAATACACCGGGTCGTGCGTTCGCAGTCTCAGCATGGAAGAGCGAATGACCGTCTGCAATATGTCGATCGAGGCTGGCGCGAGGGCTGGCATGATTGCCCCCGATTCTGTCACGTACGACTATCTACGAGGCCGCGACTTTTCTCCACGCGATTTTGATCGGGCTGTGGCCCAATGGGAAAAGCTTCCCGGTGACCCCGGCTGCACATTTGATCGCGTTGAAGTCTATCGCGGTGCCGATGTTGTGCCGCAAGTTACTTGGGGCACGAATCCCGCGCAGGTTGTGGGCATTGATGCGGAGGTACCTGCTCCCGAAAACTTCGGCGATTCTAGCGATCGCGATTCTGGGCTTCGGGCCTTGGAATACATGGGCCTGAAAAGTGGCACAAAAATCGTCGATATTCCGATTGATCGTGTTTTTATTGGCTCTTGCACCAACGGTCGGATCGAAGATTTGCGGGCCGCTGCGAGCGTGGTGCAAGGCTATCGTGTTGCTGCTCGTGTGCATGCGATGGTTGTGCCTGGCAGCGGAAGGGTGAAGCGGCAGGCTGAGCAAGAGGGGCTTGATCGGGTCTTTACGGCTGCGGGTTTTGAGTGGCGAGAGGCCGGTTGCAGCATGTGCCTAGGCATGAATCCCGACACGCTCGCGCCCGGTGAGCGGTGCGCTTCGACGAGCAACCGCAACTTTGAGGGCCGTCAGGGAAAGGGAGGCCGCACACACCTCGTGTCTCCAGCCATGGCGGCGGCTGCCGCTGTCACAGGCCATTTTGTGGACATTCGTGGGTGGCGGTATTGCTAGCCTGATGGCTCAGTGTAACGAGGTGCGTGCCGATGGCCAAGCTGGCTGTCGCTAGACACGACAGTCTGAAATTCACAGCACAAGGAAACGTTATGCAACCTTTTGTAACACACACTGGCTTAGTCGCTCCTCTGGACAGGGCCAACGTCGACACGGATCAGATCATCCCCAAGCAATTTCTGAAGCGAATCGAGCGTACGGGCTTCGGTCAGTTTCTTTTCTTCGACTGGCGATTTCTAGACGACGGCTCTTCCAATCCAGACTTCGAACTCAACCGACCGGAGTACGCCGGCGCAAGCATTCTGCTGGCACGCCGAAATTTCGGATGCGGTTCCAGCCGCGAGCACGCTCCGTGGGCGCTGGCCGACTATGGTTTTCGCGTAGTGATCGCGCCAACGTTTGCTGACATCTTCTTTTCCAACTGCTTTCAAAACGGCATGCTGCCAATCCGTTTGGCAGAGGAAGATGTAGACGAACTCTTCCGTCGCGTGGCGACGGCCTCAGAGGCCGGCTGCGAACCCTACAAGCTTCACGTGGATCTCATCGCCTGCACCGTTGTCGATGAGGCAGGATTTATGAGGACATTTTCAATCGATCCCTTTCGACGCACCTGCCTACTGGAGGGACTCGACAACATTGCCCTTACGCTCCAACACATGGACCACATCATCGCGTGGGAGGCGGCGCACGCGGATGTTGTGTAATACAAAGGAGTGGCAGCTCTTTTTCAGCGGTATGCGTTCCCGTTTCGGCCGAGTGTATGGGCGGATGTTTGCGTCAGTTGTTGGGGCAGTTCTCTGTATGGTCGTATCGCTCGCCACGGCCGCAGATACGGCTCCGCGCATCACGCTCGTAGATGACCTTCCTAGCGCGTGTCGATTGGCTGCTCCGCCCACGGGGCAAACGCTCTACATTCTGGACGAGGCACAGGGATCTGTCGTCGCGATCGATCCGTTTCAGCCGAAGAGGCGTTGGACCGCGTTGGCGGCCTCTTCTCCAAATGAATCTGGAGAAGTGCCACCCACGCCCATAGCCATTGGTTGCATTGATTCCAACACACTCGTCCTCGTCTGCCGAGCAGGCAAGGCGTGGTCGATCCGAACGCATCGGTTGGCAGCCCCCGGCTCGGCCACCCAGTCCAATACTCCCCTCCAAACACTGTCGCTGGGCGAGTCGCGGAGTGACACAACCGACGCTCCGGCCGTCGATCTCGTCGTGAGCCCTTCCCGCGAATGGCTTTCAGTTTCAGGTCTGCCGGCACCGCTGCCGCCAGTTGTGCGAGCCCCCATTGCTGGATTGCGAGTTGGCCCTTTTTCGGATCGCCGCTGTCCAAAGATTCCTGTCTCAGGGCGGCCCATCGCAACGACCATCAGTCCGTTCGACGAGTGGGTGCTGTTGATTCCACCCACAGTAGAAAATACGTCAGGCGCATACATTGCCTTTTACTCAAACCCTGGAAGTCAGCGTTTGCTCTATCTGGATACAGGGCTTTCCAACGTCCGGGATGTCGGCTACTGCCGTGGGGCCAGCACGCTCTGGGGAGTGGCTGGTGAACAAGGCTCTCCAACCTGCCCGGAAGGGCTTTGGCGAATCGATGCAACGATGAAGCAGGGGCGACAGGCGGTTCAGGCAGAGTGTGTCGCAAGGCTCGCCGCCCCGCAGTCGCTCGTGTGCCTTTCGGAGCGAGCGATTGCTGTCATCGTTGGAGGGGAGTCGCGATCTGTTGTGCTGATCAACCCGACCGTCCAGAGTCCTGCTCAGAAAGCCTCGTCTACTGAATTGAATGCTGACAAAAAATAATCCTGCTGGAGAGTTGACCGAATGACCTCAACGCGCCGCGAAAAGATCGAAAGCATGCTACGGGACGACCCAGACGATGTGTTTTTGCGCTATAGTTTGGCTCTGGAGATGGAGGGGGCAGGGGAGTGGGAAGCAGGCCTAGAGATTCTGGAATCGATTGCTCGCGGCACGCCGCCGTACGTGCCAGCTTTTCAAATGGCAGCTCAGCACATGATCAAACACTCGCGAATCAATGATGCCCGCATGGCGCTGCGAGAAGGCATCGAGGAGGCACGGCGGCAGGGAAATCCGCATGCCGCCGGTGAAATGGCCGAGCTCTTGATGGGCCTCGGCGAAGCCGGCGAGTAGCTCTGGCGTTTGGCGGCCAAAGCCGGCGATGGATGCGGCAGAAGTATCCTCGCCGAGGGTGAGGATACGCCCGAAGGCTCCGCGAGCTTCCGCCGACACCCAGCGCCTCGGTTATCGAGTTCTTCAAACCGATGAAGAGCGAATTCCGAAGAACCGCTTGGTCAGCGAGGGGCTGGTAAAGTTGACGCGAGTTGGCGTATTCTCGCATGGAAGCGGAGGCTTTACCCGCCCCCGGCGGCTTGCTGCCGTGCCGCTCTCTTGAGATTGAAGCCTCGAGATGGAATGGTTCGGCACGCAGTTGCCACCACTGTGCTCTAGAGGGTGGGCGGCATGGGCAAGGCATCCGATTCTTGTCCACGCGTGATCACAAACCCCATTTCTGCAATCATCTTGTAGTCGGCATCGGGCAGTTGCCCTTGGGTTGTCAGGTAGTCGCCCACAAACATGGAGTTGGCGGCGTAGAGGCCCAGAGATTGAAGGCTTCCTAGGTGGATTTCTCGCCCGCCGGCAATACGGATCTCGGAAGACGGGTTCACCAACCGCATCATCGCCAAGCCCCGCAGGCAATCGCGAGGGGTTAGTCTGTTCGTCGTTTCCAGCGGCGTGCCATCGATCGAGTTTAAGAAATTGAGCGGAATCGATTCGACTCCAATGGCTCGCAACTCCATCGCCATATCCACAAGGTCATCTCGCGTTTCCCCCATTCCCATGATGCCGCCGCTGCACAACTGCAAGCCTGCCGAGCGGCATGCCTCCAGCGTGGCCACGCGGTCGGCGTAAGTGTGAGTGGTGCAGATTTCGGGATAAAAACGCTCGCTGGTATTGAGATTGTGGTTCACCTTATCAACGCCAGCAGTCGCAAGTCGCTGAGCCTGTTCGGGAGTGAGTAGGCCTAGGCAGGCGCAGATATTGAGGTCGTATTGCTGCTTGATCTCCGGCACGATCTTACAGACGAAGTCGATTTCGCGTTCGGATGGGCTGCGGGCGGAGATGACGATGCAAAACGTTTTCGACTGTCGCTCGGCAGCGGTTTTCGCTGCTTCGAGCAGTTTGGGCGCCGACAGCAGATTGTAGCGTGGGATCTCGGCTTCCGACACTTTTGACTGCGAACAGTAGCCGCAGTCCTCAGGGCAGAGGCCGCTTTTTGCGTTCATCAGAAAGAAGAGTTGGACGGTATTACCAAAAAAATGATGCCGCACTCGCCACGCTGCGGCAAGCAGGTCGAGCAATTCCACGTCGGGCGAATTCAGAATCGCGAGAGCGTCTTCGCGGCCGATGGAACCGCCATCGAGCACCCGATCGGCGAGGTGATGCCAAGCAACAGGAGTGGTCTTGCCGGGTGAAACCATTGGAGTCAAAGCCTGGGTGCTAGGCATGCGAATTTTCTCAAGGGGGGGTGGATGGGAAAGCCAGGGCCTTCGCGGTGTTCAGAATGTATTCGATCGGCCCCCTCCTGCCAAAGCGTGGATCACAAACGTCGAAAGCTTCGGTACCGGAGGAACCGATACATCCCATTGAAAGACCCCCATCAGCCTCTAGGACGCGACACCCATGCTCCGTACCCCCAGCGCACAGGCCTGCCTGATTGGACTGCTCGCCGCCCTCACCACGTTTTGCGCGTTCCATGCCTGCGGTGCCGAGCCTCCTGCGGCCTCGCAGTCGTATTCTATCGTGGCCCAATCCGACAGCACTTCGGCTGCCACGGGCCGCCGGCCTGTGGCTCAGCGGATTGCCAGAGCCAACCTTCCACTTGTAACGCCGTCCGCTCCTCTCTCGCATGCTGAATGTTCAGAACATGGCTGCCCCGTGCCGGGCCTGAAGTCAGTCGCCCCCATCCGTGTACGCGTCGTTCCGCCGCTTGGTGAAACGCGAGACGAACTGATCGTATCCGAAACTGACGGCGAAGCCGATGCGGCAACGGACGGTGAAACGGACAGTCTAATCGTTCAAGCACCCGATGATGCGCCTGCCCTACTTCCAATGCAGCCAGTATCGCGGGAGGCCCTCCTAGCGCGGGTGAAGCGAGCGCTGGCCGGTATTCCTCGCGAGGCCGAGGCCTCTTTGTCCATCGTTAAGATGGAATCATCGCCGACCGTCGTGCCTGCAAGGTTGGAATTCAACGTAAACGAATCGCGTTCGGTCATTCGGGAAGGAGAACAGATTGTTCTGCGGATCGCCGTGCGGAACGTGGGTGGAGAACCGGCCCAGAGTGTCGCAGCGACATTGTTTTTTGCCGATGGGGTCGAGCCCATGCAGGCCATCGGTCAGCCTGCCGAGGTCTCTCCCGGTGAGGTTCGCGTCGCTAGCATTGACACGCTTCCACCTGGTGATTCTTTCAATCTGCTGGTCACCGCCATCGGCACCCGTGCCGGAAGCGTGGCCTACAGAGGTGAGCTTGAATGTCAGCAGGTTCCAGGTGGGCTGGCCTGCGAAGGCGCAGTCACGATTCGCCCCCGTCGTCAGCCGTAAGCGGGATCTACTCCAACTGCGAGAGCAGGCTGGAGTCGAACCGGGGAAACTGTGGGTCCAATCGCTCCAGCGACTGTCGCACAAGCCTCGCCACCACGAGATTGCGATACCATTTCCGATTGGCTGGAACGATGTGCCACGGTGAGTGCTCGGTATTGCACTCGGTGAGAGCGTCCTCGTAGGCCTTGGTGAAGTCGCCCCAGAGGCGACGATCCTCCAAGTCGCTCGGCCCAAGCTTCCATTGTTTCTGAGGATCCTGAAGCCGATCAGCCAACCGCTCGCGTTGCTCATCTTTACTGATGTGGAGAAAGCATTTCACAAACGTCAGGCCGCCTTCGTTGAGCAATTTTTCAAAGGCGTTGATCTGTGCATACCGACCCTGCCAGACATTTTTAGGCACAAGCTTCCGCACCCGCACCACCACCACATCCTCGTAGTGGGAGCGATTGAAGATGCCGATCTTGCCATGGGGCGGAACGGCTGTGTGCACTCGCCACAAAAAGTCGTGCGATAGTTCCACGCTACTGGGCGCCTTAAAGCTTTTCACATCCAGGCACTGCGGGCTCACGCCGCTGGCCAGCATGCGGATCGTGCCATCCTTGCCCGACGTGTCGATTCCCTGCAGTACCACTACAACGGCCCGTTTCGCCTCTGCAAAGAGCCGATAGGCCAACCCGTCCAGTTTCTCGCAGTGGTAGCGAGTTTCTTGCTCGGCCTTCTCTCGGTCGATGCCGTCATTGAAATCCGGGTCAAAGTCGGCCAGGTGGATGTCGCGGCCGGGCGTCACGTTCAGCGGTTGATCCATAGCACAGACTCTTCGCAGGATGAAAACGGGGAGCCAGAAGCAGCATTCGCGACAAATCCATTGGTTTTTGCTGCAGCGGAATTTTTACCATCCGGCCGAGTGGTCGCCTAGCAGTCCATCGACTGCGGCAGTTTTTGATAACCGCCTCTTTGTCCTCTAAGCCGGGAGGCATCAGCGGCTTGCAGGGGCGTAGAACATGGCCCGTGAACTGACGGCTCGCTCGCGGCGGCGGGACCGAGGGGGGGCAATCATCCGAGAGTCGAGGAGGTCGGCGATGAGTCCCGAATCAAAAGCCGCGGCAGCCAGCAGGTCAGCGTGCATGCCTCCAGCTATGTCCATTTCCTCCTCAAACCCAAGTACTTCGGGAATCGAGCAGATCATCGCCGCACGCACCACGCATTCCTCGGATCCAATCGTTACTACAAACGGAGTGGACGCAAACAATGGGGCGTGGACAGTGGCTTGATCGGTGGTGGCGTTCATGAATTTTGGCTCCTCTACGGTTCGGGCACACGAAATGGCCGGCTGCTTGGGCCGCCCCTTCGCTGGTGAATGAACTCCAAGTGCATTCTGCGCGCCAGATTTGCCGTGTGCCGCAAAAATATTTGTGATCCACGCACAATCGCCCCAACCGGCGCAGCTTCACGCAGCGTGTGCCGCTGCCCTGTGGGGGTGCGTGGAACAAACAGGTGGGGCAGCCTGCGATGGATCCACACATGTAAAATTTTCAGGGCAACCTTTACCTGAATCGGCTTGGTTAGCCATGCCGCTCTTCGGCCGCGTCGCTCTGTCGGGAGCCATCGGCGGTATCCTGCGCCGCAACTGGGCTCCGCATTCGGTCCCGGATCTTTGCGGCCAGTTCGTAGTTTTCAGCCTGGACAGCCGCAGCAAGTTGCTCGTCGAGCGTTCTGCCGACTTCGTAACGCTGCCGGACGCCTTCCCGCATTTCCTCCAACCGACGTACGAGTTCATCGTCGGCATAATGATCAGCCGCATCGTAGCGGGCAAACAAGGCTCGAAACCCTTCGAGCCCGCGGTTGATCTCACCAATTGCCGACTCCGCGCCTTGTTCCTCAAGGGCCGCAAGCGCAGCGGCTTGCACCCGATGAAAGAGCACAAATGGGCGGTACTGTTCGTGCGACAGCGTCCACTCGTCATCAGGGGAATGCTCTCGAACAAAATCCATAAATGAAAGGCTGTGGTCGGCATCCTTCGCCGCACGGCGGTATTCACGCAGCGACAGCCAGCAGATCCGGCGGTGATAAAATTGCACGAATTCGCGGTCAGCCTCGGCGCACTGCTCTTTTGAGAGTCGAAACGACTCCCCCTCCCGAATCACCTCGCCAACTAAATAGTCGAAGTACGTTTCGGCACCATGAGGGCGGAGCCCGTCGGGTCGAAAAGCTGTTTCCATTTGCAGCACACCCATATCGATCCGCATCTGGAGCACATCGCGGCCGTTTTTTGCCTTGATGAGTCTGGCGTTGGCCTCCCCTGGTTGGAAGTCCCAATGCTTGAGCAGGGTGTCGATGTCGCGTGGTGTCGCCATGAAAATCAGCCCTTTCAGGAATCCAGAAAAACCTCAGGTCTGCCTATGTCGAAATTATAGCAAGCTTCGGGCCAGCCTTCTCACCCCTCCTGCGG
>CAIRDU010000017.1 GCA_903877395.1 uncultured Planctomycetaceae bacterium | reverse complement strand
GAAAGCCATACGATCGCCATGACCAGTACAACCGTCCCAGCCGGCACACCAGCGGAAGGTTTTCCGGCCGATGAACAGCCCACGATGGTCTTGCTCGATCGTGTTCGGCAGGGCGATAGCACAGCCATCAATGGCCTGCTTGCTCGGCACCGCGACGCCATCAAGCGGATGATCTCACAACGGATGGACCGAGGCGTTCAGCAACGCGTGGACGCCAGCGATATCGTGCAAGACGTTTTGGTGGAAGCCAACCGACGGCTGGCCGACTATCTAGCCAATCCAACAATGCCATTTCAACTCTGGCTGCGGCACATGGCAAAGGATCGTTTGATCGACGCGCATCGGCGGCACCGCGTGGCCTCGATCCGCAGCGTCGACCGCGAAGTGTCGAACTCGGCCCCGAAGGGCTCCGACCACTCGCAGACCGACATGATGGCACAGATCGTGGATGCGGAACTCACGCCAGCCGCAGCGGCCACGTGGCACGAATTAGAACGACGTTTTGCAGCGGCCGTCGAACGACTCGACGACGACGATAGGCAGATTGTGCTCCTGCGTCATTTCGAACACCTCTCCACCGCCGACACAGCCGTTGCTCTAGGGCTCTCCAAGCCCGCAGCCGGCATGCGTTACCTGCGGGCCATGCGTCGGCTCCGCGGGTTGCTCGATTCATAAGGCTGTTTTGCGCCGCTGCCGGAAATACTTGAGACCCGGCACGAAGAAGCACAAACCGCTCACGGCGCCAAAGATCACGTGCGAAATGTCAGCCTCAAAATTATTTTGGGCAAGGCACATCACAATCGCTGTGACAAACAGCACAGCGGCTTGAATATAAAATGTGCCCGAGAGAATTCCCGCTTTGGCAAAAAACGCAAATCCCGCCACGAGCGCCAGCACAGGTGACAGCGTGAGCACTTTCAGGTCGAGCAAACCCTCCACCCAAAAGAGCATGATGCTCGCGATTACGCTTCCGCCCCAGATGTGGGCGACTTGTCGCTCGACGGCCGTGACTGGGCCCGTCAGATGCCGCAACGCCCAAAAGATTGGCGCCCACAATGCCAGCCCCCCGGTCCAAAGCACAAGATACGGCCAGCGAGTCGTCACGCCCTGCCAAGCCAGCACGTCGGTGGTCAGGCAAATTACAAACAACACGACCGAATGCCACATCCAGAGAAGGCCCCAGTTTTCGAGCACAACGGCGTGATGCGTTTCACGAAAGAGTCTGGCGACAACGTCGGCCATGCCGCCGCGGCGAGCGGCGATCGTTTCGCCCACCAGAAAGGCTTGCAGGTCTGCAGCCAAGGCGCCCGCCGAGGCATACCGAAGCTCCTGCGGCTTTTGAAGCGACTTGAGCGCGATCATCTCCAAATCTCGGTCCACGCCGGCATCGATGAGCCTCGGTGGCAGTGGATCGGCTTCGAGCACTGCCAGCAGCGTATCCATTGGATTTGAGAATTGAAACGGCGGGCGGCCAGTCAGCATCTGATACAAAATTGCGCCGAGACTCCACACATCGCTCATCGGGCCAACAATCCCACGACTTCCAGCCGCCTGCTCGGGCGACATGTAGCAGGGGGTACCGAGGATGTCGCCTGTGTGCGTGACCGATCCATCGCCCACCATTCGCTTGGCAAGGCCGAAGTCGGAGACATGCGGCCACCCCTCGGAGTCGATCAAAATATTGGAGGGTTTGAGATCCCGATGGAGCACGCCCGCGGCGTGGGCTGCCTGCACGGCTGTGGCGACTCTGGCCAGCAAGGCCGCAGCCTCGCGAGGTGGCATTGGGCCATGGGAGATGCGCCGTGCGAGAGTCGTGCCCTCTACGAAATGCATGCTGTAAAAAGGATGTCCCTGGCATGCACCCACTTCAAACACTGACACGATCCCCCAATGGTCCAACTGCGCCATGGCCTCGGCCTCGCTGCGAAATCTGGCCAGATCCGCAGCGCTGGCCAGATCCCGTCGCAGAAGCATCTTGAGAGCCACCGTACGTCCAAGGCTCTTGTGGATTGCGCGGTACACCACCCCCATGCCGCCGCGTCCAACCTCTTCGAGGAGTTCATAATCGCCAAGGGTGACTGGCAGTGAAGTGACTCCCGGCACAAACCCAGGGGGCCCGCCCTCAGTTTGACTCAGCCCGAGGGTGGACCGATTGAAATCGAGGCTGAGATCGTCCACCCCAGAATCACCAACAGGATCACGAGCACCCAGTCTCACGATCGTTGACTCCTGCGCCACCGCATCGGTCATGAGCATCGTGGCAAAGATTTCTCGCAACTGGCCCGCTAGGTCTGGATGGGCCAACACAGCAGCATCGAACTGAGCCTGCGCCCCGTCACTGGACTGTTCAAACAATGCTTCGACCAACGTGGCCAACTGCTCGTCCTGCTGGGGAGTGAGCGGCAGATCGATAGCACGGTGCCGTCCATAGCCGACGGGCATATTCGCGGCAAATGTGGTTCGGCCAAACATACCTCAATGGTAGCCCCGTGAGATTCCCGGAACACCTGCTCAGCTCACAAAACAGGTACACAGCCAATAGAGCCCGGCGGAAAGGCTCATGGCCACAGGCAGCGTGAGAATCCACGCCAAGGCAATGTCTCGCACCGTCGCCGCTTGAATGCCCGATTTGTTGGCCCACATCGTGCCGGCTACGCCGCTGGAAAGCACGTGGGTTGTGCTCACCGGCATGCCGAACGAGTCGGCCATGCCGATCGTCACAGCGGCCACCAATTCGGCCGCGCCTCCCTGAGCGTAGGTGAGGTGCGTCTTACCGATTTTTTCGCCGACTGTTTTCACGATCCGCTCCCAGCCCACCATCGTGCCCAAACCCAGACACAGGGCCACGCCCATCACGACCCACTCCGGCACATATTCCACGGGCTTGGACAGCCGGCCGGCGAGGCTCGTGAGCACCCGGCTTCGATCTTTAGCCAGTTGATCGCTGAACTGCCGCACCAGCGTGCGCACCGAGGCTCCCAGTTCCACCAGTTGGGTGCGCACCTGCCAGCGGTCGTCGGCACTCAGGTCCTTAAAACTTTTCCGGCCTTCGAGGCTCACCACCAGAACTTTTAAAAGGGGCAGAGGATCGAGTGTTGCCAGCACGGCATCGTTTTGTGGAAACGGATCCAACATGGAGTCGACCATTGGCGACTCCATCGTCAAGGCAGCCGCAACGCTCTCGCTGCGGCCTAACCGTTCCACTGCGCTCGTCGCCAGATGCTGGTTCTTGAGCGCATGCATCAACCGAGAAAGCTCGGGGCTTTCCAATTCTCGCTGGAGTTCCTTAGCTGCTTCAACGGTGGCTGTGATGCCTGACTGCGAGGTGTCCATGTTGAGCGCGTAGGTTGTCGGCACAATCCCGATGAGCACCAGCATGATGAGGCCCATCCCTTTCTGGCCATCATTGGAGCCATGCGCAAAGCTCACGCCGGTGCACGTGCCGATCAAGAGCGCCCGGATCCACCACGGCGGCGGCCTGTCGGAGGTGGGCGGTTGGTAGAGCTCTTTGGCAGGGACGAGCACCTTGGCGATCAAGAGCAGGCCCGCTGCCAGCCCAAACCCGATGACAGGCGAGATCAAGAGCGCCATGCCAACTTCGCTGGCCTTGTGCCAGTTGACGCCCTTGAAGAGAGAGCCGTGCTCCATCAGAGAATTCATCATACCCACGCCCATGATCGATCCGATGAGCGAATGCGAACTGCTCGCGGGCAATCCGCGGTACCACGTGGCAAAGTTCCAGAGAATTGCCGCCCCGAGCAGCGAGAGCACCATCGCCAAGCCGCGGCCAGTCTTGATGTTGACTAAAAGATCCACCGGCAGCAGGTGCACAATGCTGAAGGCCACGCCAATGCCGCCGGCGTGCACGCCGATAAAATTCCACAGCCCCGACCAGATCACCGCTGGAGTGGGCTTCAAACTCTTCGTGTAGATCACCGTGGCCACGGCGTTGGCCGTGTCGTGAAAGCCGTTGACCACCTCGAAGCCAAAGGCGATGACAAGGGCCACCAACAGCAGGATGAGCTGACCGGTTCCCAGCGATCCAAAAGCCTCTAAAATTCCCACGATCAACCCTCCTCGACACCAATGGCCGGAAGCATGGCGGCAATGCGTTTGAGCGATTTCAAGCCTACTGCCTGCCGAGATACACCTCAAAGACACATTCGACCACAAGACAGAACTTCAGAATGTGAGAATTCCATGACGGCATGACTGCATGACGGCAACGCCTTGTGCCCCTATCGCCACCAGCCGCACAAACCTCGCAACTCAGGTTGGTCGAGCGAACTGCCAATAGCTAGGATGCGTAGGAATGCTTCTCTCACGGTAGTCTCTGGCGGACAGTATTTTTTGAAAGTGTTTGACACGTATTGGCAACGTATTCGCTCAGGAGATAGGCCGATGCCACAGGGTGACAGACTCGCTGCAGCAAGACGGCTGGCGGTTTCGGGAATTGTCTACACGCACTACGGCATCGATGTCGGAGACGGCACGGTTGTACACGCTCGGCCCGATCGTCCAGAAAAATTATTTGCCGGCGGGCGCGTGATGCAGACTAGCTTGGAAGAATTTGCCGGCGGTTCGTCTGTGCGGATCGTCAACCAGCCGCCTGCCACATTTCCACCCGAGGAAGTCGCGTTGCGGGCCTTGCGTTACGTCGGTCGCAACGGCTACTCCCCATTCATCGACAACTGCGAACACTTTGCCACGTGGTGTGCTACCGGTTCGCGGCACAGCCGTCAGGTGGAGATTGTGGTGGATCGTGTCGGCCGGATGGCTTCTCGCACGCTCGCGGCAGTCGCCACACGGGTCGGAGCCGAGGGCTTGGGGCAGGTGGCCATGCGCACCGCTGTGGGCGCGACGGTGCGAGTGGGCCTGCGACAAATGCTGCCGGCTGTACTCGTTGCCGAAGGCGTTGCGATGACGGTGGAGTGGAATTCACATCGCGCTGGCCGGGATGCGTTTACAAGCAAACGGGCGGGTGAATCGGCAGGGCTCGCCACGAGTACCGCGATTTTTGCGGTGGCCGGGGCACTGGCAGGCCCAGCCGGTGCGATCTTTGGAGCCCTCACCGGCGCGGCCATCTGGTCTGGGGGCAGCACGCTTTCAAGGGCCGCGATGTGGGCATTTCCCAGTGGGGCACGTATTCAACGTGCCATCATCCCCACAAAAAAAGTCTGACTCCAGAATAAAAAGGCCATGCCCGGAGGAGGTCCCTTGTCAGCATCCGTGCTTGTGGGGCCCGATCCGTGGCGTTCGTATTTCCTGGCCGGATGAGACCGACTGGTTAAACCGCTCCTCTCACCCGGGCATGGCCAACTCTTGCGTGCGTTCTCCTCAGAAAAAACTGTGAAACTGTTCGATCCTGACCGATGGTTCATGCGGTTAATTCATCGATGCGTTTTCGGAACTCGGGCATCTGGCTGGTCACAAATGCGTTCCACGCGGCGGGCTGCCATAGCTCCACGCACACAGCCGCCCCCACCACGAGCAGATCGCCGCCTGGCTCCACCGCCAAAAAATCGCGAAAGCCTTCGGGCACTACCAGTCTGCCCCTTGCGGCCAGCGACACAACCTTGTGACGCGCCGAGAGCAGCCGCCCCAAATCTTGGAGCTGCCCGACCCGTTGGCTGAGTAGGCCCGCCTGCAATTTGCTGCGAACCACATCCACTGCCGCATCGATCCGGGGCTTCCAAATCGCAGCCGGCCACAGCGAGAGGCAACCGGCCCGCTCCTTCGCCAAGACGAGTCTCGCTCCCGAGGCCAGCAGCGGATCGGCTAACTCTGGCGGCAGAGCCAGCCTGAAACGCTCGTCGAGCGTCCGGGCATACTCTCCAAGCAGCAGATCTACCGGAGCGTTCATACAAAAAGTTCTTGTGAAAAGTCACGTTGGAAACGCCTCTGCGGCAGACCCAGCCTGAGCTTGAAGCCAAATCGGAAAATTCATCCGTTTCGGGCCAAAAACCCATGATCTAGCCAGCTTATCTCAATAAAAAGGGCAGTCAACCCACAGAATTAGATTCTGTGGGTGTCGCAGTTTATCCCTAGCCAGAGAAAGTGCAAGCTGGTGGTTTTTGAAGAGATCAGTGCGCTGATGTATTTGCCGTTTTTCGACGCATTTTTCAGCGTTCCGGCCCTTGCTTCCTGGCGACGCCTAGCGTGAGCCACGCCCGAGCAGAGAAAATAGCCGCCATGGCTTGTGCCATTATTTGCTGGCGTCTTCGGCGAGTTCTTTTTTATAAGCCTTGAGCGCGGCGGCCTCTTTGGAAAGCTTGAACTCGGGGCCAGCAGGGAAATATTGAATGTCATCCTGGAGGTAGTAAGCACTGGGCAACGTCTGCCCGCCCACATCCACTTGGCAGCCGGTCAGCAGAAGCCCGCCGATCCCGCAGAAGAGTAGTGCGAACTCTCTGCTCAGCGAATTCCCGAGGATCGCGTTGAGGGTTGTATCGCTCATGGGTCTCGTCCTATTTCCGCGTGTTCAAAAGGGGTTCTCAACCGGCCGACTCATCGCTTCGCCGTGTGGCAATCGCCCACAACAGCACCACGTACCCGAGCTATCTCCTCGGAGATGCCATTGGTATCGACCGTTCGAACCGTCAAACTTTGAAGAACCGTTACAACCGGCCTTCATGGGCGATTCGCCAGCCCATTTTAAGCCGCGATTGAGCCACGCCTCACGCCCAAAACTGCCTGGCCTCCCCAAAGTGACGAACCCAACGGAGCGAACCGATCTATGGACGGCACCCCGACGAGTTCAACGGGAGAGCCTGGTTCGTGTACAACTTTTGTCATGCCATTTGCGCATCCATGCCTCCGCTCGGTGCCGTTGGTTCTGCTTGCCGTTTTGGCGTGGCAGGACTGTGATGTTGCACCGGCGCAACCGGCACCGCAGGTGGTTCTGCCACTGGATCTGGGCGTGCCGCGAGGCGGCCATACTGTGCCCACGCAAGGCTACGATCTGGCCCTCCTGGAACTTGCAGGCGGCAATTTTTCGACGGCCCTCCAGATCGCATTGCGAGAATATCAGGGGAGCGTACGGGCAGGCGCGCAACGTTGGATCGATTCAATCGCTTCGGCCACAGTCGTGGGCGAGTGCCAGTATGAGCTTGGCAACTTCCGTGAAGCCGTGTCAGCCTACGATGAGGCGATCCTGCTCTTTGCAACGCATCCCGACTGGCTGCTGTCCGTGCAGTTTCCACCACAGGGACTGCGGCCGCTGGCCCAGCAGCGAGTGGCCACATGGGGCCGCAGCGTCCGCAACACTTCCCCCGCCGCGATCCCCGACACGATGTCGATTCGGCAGGGTGGTGCCGACCAGCAACAGGTGCTGCAGAAGGGAGGCGTGCTCACGGCGCCTGCCAACTATCCGATTCGGCCGCAGGAGATCATCAAGACCATTGTGATCAGCCTCTACCGACGCACCGAAATCCTAGGCGAACTTTCTCGCGAAGGTGCATCGCTCGACGAGGCTGCCAAGGCTTTGATCCGCCGCCCCGCGCAGCCAAACCACTATTCGCAGTCTTGGATCGATGTCGCGTTGGGCACTGCCTACTGGGCCCAAGGGAAGCCCGAGCAGGCCACGCCGCTGCTCAATCGCGGCCTGCTCGTCGGCAATCAGTTTGACCATCCACTCACATCCTGGGGGCTGATTGTGCTGGGCCGCATTGCGTTGGAAAGCGATCAGTTCGCCGCCGCCGCCAAATTGTTTGAGGAAGCCACCTACACTGCTGCCGACTACGGCGACACTCGCGCGCTGGAAGAGGCGTTTCGGTTGGCCTTTACGGCGCACATGGCTGCTGGCACTCGCGGCGTGCCGCCCTCGATTGCTGCTGGCTGCGAGTGGGCAAGGAGCGGGCCAGCGGCGATTTCAACCAGGCTTTTGGCGATGCAGGCGGAGGCCCAAGCTCTCAGCGGCAGTGCCCGTGCTGCGGTCGCCTCGCTGGCGAACATCGACGGACGATTGATGCGCGGGGATCTGGGGCGTGGTTCATGCGGTGCGCAGGCCGCGTATGCCACCGCGATTGCCTCCTACACCACAGCCAATGCCATCGACGGCGATGCCGAACTCGAACGTGCGTTGCGGATCGCGAGACCCCGCACCCCGAGGCTGTTTCAAACGCAACGGCTCGTGGAACTGGTCGTAGCTGGTTCGAGCGTTCTTTCGGATCGGCAGGCCGATGCTCTGTTTGCAAAACTCTTGGGCGACCCCACCCCTCGCGACTTCGCCACCGATCCCATCGGCACGCTTGCCGCCATGACCGCTCCCAGAGACGACGCCTTCGAAGCGTGGATCAGCGTTGCCTCCCGCCGCGGCAACGATGCCACGCTGGTGGCAGCTGAGTCCAGACACCGCGCACGCTGGCTTGCCGCGCAGCCGCAGGGCGGCCGCCGCACAGCGATCGAGCAACTCCTCGGAGCCAACCCCGATGCGTTGCCCAGGGCCGAAGCAGCCAACCGCGCGGCACTCTTGGCCAGGCACCCCGATCTGGCTCGCGTTCTCGACGACTCTGCCCGCCTCCGCACCATCCTCACCACGGCCATGCTGGGACAGCCCGGGGATGCTGCCAACGGCGAGCCCAACGGGAATCCTCAAAAGCCTGCCTTTGTGCCGCTGCCTGGCGCAGCGGCCGACTGGCAAGCGTACGTGAAACTGACACTGGCCCGCAGCCTCATGGTGGCCCAGATTGCCGCCGGCCGCGATCCCACACCGATCGACTTCCCACCCATGACACCTCCTGCAGAAATCCGCCGCCGCCTCGCCGCCAAGCAAATGATTCTGTCGTTTCACTGGACATCCTCTGGTCTCTGGGGAGTGCTTGAGTCGCACGACCGCGTGGCCACGTGGCAGGTGAAGCAGCCCGCGGCACTTGCCAAGGAAATTGCGAGCCTTGCCAAAGCCATCGGCCTCTACGATCCCGTTGCGGCGGTATCCACTGAGCGTCTGCTTGAAACAGACTGGCATCCAGCGGCCGAGCGAGTGGAGCGACTGCTCTTTGAGCAATCCAAAATCGCGTTGGGGGTCGGCATCGAGGAACTGATCATCGTACCCGACGGGCTGCTCTGGTACCTGCCATTTGAATTGCTGCCCGTTGGATCGGCACGCCAGCCAGTAGCCAACGACGGTCCAGAAAAAAAGCCTGCTGCCGAAGGCCCCACGCTGCTGCGCGATGCCTGCCGTATCCGCTACTGCCCCACTCGCAGTTTGGCCGTCGTGCGCTACGAGCCCTCGCGTGCCAACGGCCCTGTCGGAATCCACGCGGGCAAGTTTTTTCGCAGCGACAAGCCGGAGGCTGCGCAGGAAATTGTAACGCGTTTATCCGCCTCGCTTGAACACGTGTGCGTTATGCCTACGCACGTGTCGGGCGTCCCGGCCTCCCTGATCGGTGGGCTCTGCGACACGCTAGTTGTGTTCGACGAACTCTTCGGCGAAGGGCCCATGGCCGCCCGCCCGCTCATCGGCGGCAGCAGTGCCAAGGGGGGCACGACGTTTGGGGAATGGGTCGCAACTCCGCAAAAACGGCCGCAGTGTGTCGTGCTGCCTGGCATGCAAACGGCGATGGCTGGCGGCCTCTCGAAGTTGCCTGCACGGCCAGGCGACGATCTCTTTCTTGCTACGACCGACCTGCTGGCTGCAGGCAGCCGCAGGGCGATTGTGAGCCGATGGCGCGTGGGAGGCAAGGTGGCTGTTGACTTGGTCGAAGAGTTTCTGCGGGATGTGGCGACTGCCGCCAGCGATGAGGCCAACGCAGCTGGCCCTCGCGCCGCAGAGAGTTGGCATCGGGCTGTAGATCTAGTGACTGCCGAGCAGCCCGATCCGGCTCGCGAGCCACGCATGAAGCAGTCGGCGGCGAAAGGCTCCTCAAAAAACGTGCTACTCGACGCCAAACACCCTTTTTTCTGGGCCGGATATGTGCTCATCGATTGCGGCAACGGACGCTATTCCGACGCACAGCCGCAAGGAGCAGCACCGCCTGTCGCACAGCCGCAAGGAGCAGCACCGCAGGCGGCGCCATGATGATGGCTTGTTTTTTTGCCAGTGGTGTTGGGACGTGGGACAATAGTTTCACCGACTCGGTTGTGGGTTTTGTTGTGTTAGCACTTGTCACGTGCGTGGCCTCGGCCATCAACTCAGTCGCAGGCGGCGGTACGATCCTGACATTTCCCGTGCTCGCGGCGATCCTGCCAAGCAACGCGGTGCAGATGGTCACGGCCAACGCCACCAGCACGATCGGTCTTTGGCCGGGCGCTGTCGCCGCGGCGTGGGCGTACCGCGGCGACCGCGAGAAGCAAGTGCCGTGGGCTCGCTGGCTCGTGTTGCCAAGCATCTTGGGCGCGATCGTGGGTTCGCTGCTGGTACTCGTGCTGCCGACGCAGTTGTTCAACACGATGGTGCCGTGGCTGATTCTTTTAGCGGCGGTTCTCTTTGCCATCCAGCCGTATCTCTCGCGATTGACCTCAGCGAATCCAACCGCAGTCCAGCCTACGCAGCCAGAGAGCGTGCGATGGACGAAAATTGCGTGTGTGTGCGTGCTTCAGTTTTTGGTGTCGGTCTATGGCGGCTACTTCGGCGCTGGAATCGGGATCTTGATGCTGGCGATGCTAGGCAGCCTAGGACTAGGCAATATCCACAAGCTCAACGCGGTGAAAAACGTTCTGGGCATGCTCGTCAACGGCGTGGCGGCAGGGGCGTTTGCGTTGAGTTCGCTGGTGTCGTCCTGGGGTGCCAGCGAGCTATACTCGCTGCCGTCCTGCGTTTCATGGCCGCATGCCGCCGTCATGGCCGCCAGTTCCATTCTGGGTGCCCTCGTCGGCTCACATCTGGCCCGCCGTCTGCCTGCCCCCTTGGTGCGGCAGTGCGTTGCCCTCATCGGCTTCGTGCTGGCTGGCTACTATTTCCTCACATAACCTTCACACGCGCTCACCCACCATGCTCGTCCACACGGATCAACTCACGAAGCGTTACGGCGATTTTTCCGCTCTGGACGCCTGCTCGATGACAGTGCGAGAAGGTGACATTTTTGGATTGCTTGGGCCCAATGGGGCTGGCAAAACAACGTTGCTTCGGCTCCTTCTGGGCTTCATCCAGCCCACCTCTGGAGCGTCTTGTGTGGCCGGGTTTGATTGCGTGCATCAATCGCTTGAAGTGCGTTCTCGCACGGCCTACCTTCCGGGCGAAGCCAGGCTGTTTCGCCGGATGAACGGTCATCAGGTGCTCGATTTTTTTGCCAGCCTCCGCCGCGAATGCCAGCGGGATGTGGCCTCGCGGGTGGCCAAACGGATTGATCTGGATTGTTCGCGGCAGGTAGCCCGCATGAGCACAGGCATGCGACAGAAGTTAGCGCTGGCGATCGTGTTCGCTATCGAGTCGCCGCTTATGATTTTGGATGAGCCAACGGCAAACCTAGATCCCACAGCCAGAGGCGAGGTGTTGTCGATGGTGTGCGAGGCCCGTAAGGCTGGTCGCACCGTGATTTTCTCCTCGCACGTGCTCTCTGAGGTGGAATCTACGTGCGACCACGTGGCCATCCTGCGGGCCGGCCGGCTGGTGCATGAGCAACCCCTGGAACATTTGCGGCGATGCCATCGCATCACGGCCCAACTCACCGGCTCGCTGGCCGCTGTTCCGGTGGAATTGAACTGCCACGTGACCATCACAGAAGAAGCCGGCGGCAGGGTCGTGCTCGAAGCATCCGATTCGCTGGCTCCGCTTTTAGGATGGCTCTCCACGCTGCCGTTGAAAGAGGTGCGGATCGAGCCAGTTGGATTGGCCGCTGTCTACGATCGTTTTCACCGTGAAAAAAACGACTCCTGAGCCGACAATGTCTCCTTAGATACGATCCGTGTTGAAAGTAAAAATACGATGTGGAACAAAGCTATCTGGAACAAAACGTGGGGCGACCAGCGAGTGTTGGTGCTGTCGCTGGCTGCGCTTTGGAGTGTGTTTCCGTGGATCTACATCTGGCTTTCGGCGCAAATTCCGATGCCAGCGTTTCAGGATGTGTTGCTGCGTGCGATCCCGCAGGATTGGCAGCGGCTTTCTGGAGTGCCGTTTACTGAGGTGGCCACTCACGCCGGCCGCGTGGCGTTGGCGTTTGTGGATCCCGTGATCGTGCTGGCCGCGACGGTGTGGGGGATCACGCGTGGCAGCGATGCGGTCTCTGGGCAGTTGGAGCGAGGCACGATGGAAATGGTGCTCGCTCAACCGGTGAAGCGGCAGGCCATTTTTGTAACGCAGGCCTTGGCCACAACGGCCGCAGCGGCCCTGCTCTGCGGCGTGCTGATGACGGCGGTCACCACGGCCATCTTGCTCGGCCCGTGGGCTGGCAAAGTCGACCCGCTGCGTTTCGTCGCACCAGCGTTGAATGTTTTTGGCCTCATGGTGTGCATGGCTGGGATTTCTGCCTGCATCTCGGCGGCAGATAGCTACCGGTGGCGCACGATCGGCATCCTCTGCGGATTTTATGTTTTCTCAATTCTTGCAAAACTGGTGGGCCGACTCAGCAAGCCACTGGAGTGGGTGGGCTACCTCTCAATTCTCAACGCCTACGAACCGCAGCGATTCGTGGGCAACCCTGCAGATGCTTGGAAGCTGCTGGCCGCCTACGATGGCGTGCTCCTCGGCGTGGGCATTGCGGCCTACGCCATCGGGGCCGTCCTTTTTTCCCGCCGCGACCTTCCCGCGCCGCTGTAGAACTAGATCGATGGGATTTGCCATCTGCGTCCAGACCATTGAGCCTTTCCAAACGTGACTAGTGCCTTTTGTTCAGCCAAAAACCTCGCATGGCACAAGCGGCCTCCCTTGTCGCATACTAGTGGCAGTGGCCCCCTGCACGACGCGGATGGCTCGCCGCCAAGACAATCTCTGGAGGAATGTGCCGACATGACGAATCTTTTTCGCAACTGTGTCGCCGCTTGCCTGTTGTGCGTGTGCATGGCAGTCGCAGTGGCCGACGAGCCTGGCCAAGCTGATCTCGACGCGGCCATCGACGCCAAGCTGTCGGCCAACGATCTGGACGACTACGGCACGGTGCTCGAACTCTGCAAACAGGCGATTCAAAAAGGGCTCGACGAAGAGTCGAGGAAATTTGCCGACGATCTCTACACCGGCACACTCATCGACCGGGCTGGCATGGTGGTGGAAGCAATCTTCGATTCCGACACCCCGGATCCGCAGTGGCCGCGGATGCGTTCGTATGCCCTGCGGGATTTAAATGAGGCGATCGATCGCGACGAAAAACTGGGGGCGGCGCAGGTCATGCTGGCCCGACTGGAATCGCTGCCCGGGGGCAACCGCGAGCGGGCTCGTAAGGCGGCCGAAGCTGCGATCCAACAGGGTGAAGATGACATGCTTCAGGCCGCGCAGGCCTATGTGATTCGAGGCAACCTCGAGACCGACAAAGCCAAACGCACGGCCGATTACAATAAGGCCGTTGAGCTTTCTCCTCGCGATAAAGATGTGCGCCGTGCGCGAGGCCTGTTCAACCTTCTCAACGATAATTTTGAGCAGGCCCGAGACGACCTGGCGGTGGCAATCGAGGAGGCCCCCACAGATGTCTCGCTGCTGGAAGCTCTGGGCATGGCGTACATGATGGACAGCAAACTGGAGCAGGCACAAGAAGCATTCGATAAGGCGATCAAACTGGATCCGAATGCCTCTGGGGCCCTTTTGCAGCGAGCCCGCGTGCTGGCTTTGCGGGGCGAGCGGCCCAAAGCTATCGCCGACCTCGACAAGGCGATTTCAATCGATCCCAATGACGCAATTCCGCTGGTGCTCCGTGCCAGAATCCACCAGCAGTCCGGCGATACCGAGCAAGCCAAGATAGATCTGGACCTAGTCTTTGAAAAGCATCCTGATCATCCGGCAGCCTTGGAACTGCGTGGCCTGATTGCTGCTGATGCCAACGATTATCCGGCGGCGATTCGCGACTTTCGCAAACTCGTTGCGAAGAATGGCGACGATCCTCTCTTAGTCGGACAGTTAGGGCTCCTCTATCTCGCGGCCAAGCAGCCTCGCGAAGCGATCCGGCGGTTTTCGCGTGGCCTTGAGCTAGACGACAAGCAATTTCTCAGCCGCCGAGGCCGCAGCGACGCTGAAATATCGATCGGCGACCACGCCGCAGCCTTGGCCGATCTCAACAAGGCATTGGAGCTAGAGCCGAATGACGACGGCGTACTGAACAACCTGGCATGGCTCCTAGCAACCTCGCCGGACGACACACTTCGCGATGGCCAGCGGGCCGTCGAGTTGGCCACCAAGGCGTGCGAGCAGTCTGAATGGAAGCAGGCCCATATCATCAGCACGCTCGCGGCGGCCTACGCCGAGTCAGGCAATTTTGAATCCGCCCGCAAGTACAGCAAGCAGGCCGTAGAAACAACTGATAGTGCGCCAGCCATCAAAGAGCAACTCGCCGGCGAACTCACCAGCTACGAGGCCCAAAAGCCGTGGCGAGAAAGGCAGGAGTTGGTAGAGGCGGTGCTGGAAGTCGGCAACCTCGAACCGGTACTCGAAGTCGTAAAAGAAGACGACCCAGCCAATGAAAAGCCGGCAGCAAAGCCAACGCCTAGGCAAAAGCAAAAGCCTCGCAGGCCGTTTGATTGAGCCACGTTTTAGGTGGAATGCGATGGCGTGGTGACAGGCCAATCGCAGAGATAATCGGCGCAGATTGAGCCTTGGCTTACTTCTGCACGCGAGCGATTTCCAGTTCGTCGTGCCGAACTGCCGCCCGTCGGGATGCTGCAGCGTTGCCGGTGCGTTGCCACGCTCGCAGCGAGAGCATCTGCGCGGCCACAGCCTTGTCCAATCGGCCATCGGTTTCGGCTCGGGTCGCAAGGGATTCTGCCACCTGTGCCAGAACCGTCGCGCGGCCCGGATCCAAAGCCCGCAGCGGAATCTCCGCGAGGGAGCGGAGTTCCATCTCGAGCTCGTCGAATTCGTACGTCGCCGATGCCATTATGATGGCTTTGGTGACGGCTTCTGCACGGCCCGCAGAGGCACCCAATCGCCGGGCCTCATCGAGCATCAGCCATTTGAGCGGGCGGTCTAGTTCCGCTGCGGAAGCCTCAAGGAGCGTCTCCACCGCCTGCATCGCGCCCGCAGAAGTTTGCACGTGGGAAAGCGGTTCGCGAAAACGGGTTTTGAGTGTGCGGCGTGCATCCACGAGTTCTCGCTGTGTGGGGGGCTTCTCAAGCGTGCCGCCTGCCGTGAGTTGCCGCATCGTGGGTCGTTCCTCGCGAGGCAATTCCTCGGCCAATGCCAACGTTGCCTGTGCGGCGATGAGGATGAGAGCAAAGTGTCGCACGTGATTCACGCTCAGAAAGCCGGTGGGCCATCGGGGGCAACACGAGTGTACCGCGTTGCTGGATGCGAGTTGGGATATGGCCGATTGCCTTGCCTCTGTCTCTGCTTGAGAAGCCTGAGACGTGAGCCTAGCGTACGATTGGCGTGGGCCTGTCGGACGGATGAAATGCAACGAATGAGATCGCTCTACCGATTCGGGTAGTAGTGCGACAAGTTGAGATACGTGGAGGAGTGGCCTGTGGGACGAATCATTTCGTCGATCTGTCGGCCCATGGTGCCTCGTTGAATGCTCTGCACTTGGTTTTGCAAGCCGCTGATCTGCTTGGTTTGCTTGTACTGCTGAATCTGCTGCCGCTCCAATTCCAGCCTCGGCAGAATCTGGTTTTGGTAGATATCGTTGGCCCCGCCACCGCCGCCAGCGCCCGCTGCCGCTCCAGCGTTTACATTTGCCAGCGCCGAGTAGGGGCTCAGCTTTGGCTTGCTGTACGTATTGGCAAAGGGCAGGCTGCTGCTACGACCGTTGCCCTGCGCGACCGCCTCGCCTGATGCCAAGGCCACGATCATCACAACGCCTACGCAAGCCACAAGCGATTTCAACGACGGGCAAATCAGCGGAATCATGAGAGCCTCCATTCCAAGTGCTTCCTATTATACTTTGCGTTGGCCCAGGAGCCACACGTCCCTTCGCTCCACGGCCAGAGAGTTGCTAGAAGGAGTTGGGGTTGAATCCGAACGGAAACCGGTTGATCTGCTGAACAGTCTGGCTGCCCAGCAAGGCGAATCCGAACATCCGCTCGAAGGGGCCCGTGACCTTTGAAATCAGGCTCTCGAAGGCAATCATTGGATCCTGCGCGATAAACACTCGGTCTCCGGGCAGCAGTTGGTAGTTGGTCGCCGTTGAGCCGCCCTTCATGATGGCCACAATATCCACCGGCAGCACCTGATCGCAGCCCATGCCCGAGGGGGCCGGCCGAGCAATCCAGATGTCTTTGCTGGAGAGGCGGGAGAGCCCGTTGATCCCGGCGATCGCGTCGAGCACTGTTTCGTTGCCTGTCACAGGAAATCGCACGACGTTGTCGCCCGAGCCAGCTCCTTCGGTGATCACGTAGTACACCTTCGAGTTGTAACTAAACACATCCAAGCTCACCAGCGGT
>CAIRDU010000016.1 GCA_903877395.1 uncultured Planctomycetaceae bacterium | reverse complement strand
TCTTCGTAAAGAACTCGCAGTTGCCCCTCCGCTTCTTGTGCGTCGAACTTCGTCTGCCGCGAGGTAGATACATACTGCTTTGCAGTCTTAATTTCCCCGATCAGACTTTCCAGCCGTCTTGAGCCATCCAGCGCTGTTTTCTGCTTGGCCAGAAGATCGTACTTTGTAATTCAGACTTGCTGCGGTCTTCATCAAAACCCCGCTTTTGTTCGGCAGCTGTTTTCTCCTTCTCTTGGACCTGCGCCGCTAAAGCTGCCTGCTTCTTTTCCGCCTCCTCGATCGCAGCTGTTTTTTCAGCGTCTAGCTTGGCCTTATCTGCCTCAAGCACCTTGAGCTGTTCGTCTTTCTGTTGGATGCCACCGAGCAGCCAGTCAGAGAGCTTGAGAAAAGTTTTTTGTTCCTCGTTGAAGTCCCCAAACTTTTTCTCGAATGTCTCGTTGATTTCAGTCTCCACATCCTCGATGGTTTTGTCTTCTGAAAACCCGAGAAACTCCTGCAGTTTTGACTTGTCGGCGATGGCGGTCTCGAGTTCACTTTTGGCATCCCGCGTTCTGATATCCGCTTGCTCCGTGGCTTTCTCGGCGTCGAACTGCTTTGTGAAGACGAGATACGTCGTGACTGCGAGCACGAACGTGAGCAGCACGAACACAATCAGCGCAATCGTCAGGGCAGTCCTTGTGTTATCGCGGCTCATTGCCATAAAGGCTTTCCCCGTAAAGAATGCCGCTGGCGTGCGGCTCGACCAAAGTCATCGTCGCTGCAATCAGCGGGCGTTCACAACACTCCCTATTGTACCGACTAGGCAAGTCGGGAAAGGGGCCGGGCAGGTGCCAGAGCATCTGCGTAGGCTTGGTTCTCTTGCCAGTCCACCCGCTGGCCTGTGGCGAGGGCAGTTCGGCCCATAATGGCCACCAGCGTGCTGCGGCACATTCTGGTCGATTCATCCGCAAGGGTCCCCGAACGCACCGCCCGCAGCAACGTGTCCATGCCGGCTTGATACATGCCGGCATGGTTTTTTCGAGACGAGCCCAATGCATCGGACTGATACTGCCAGGGCCGGGAACCGCTCATTTGATGTCGCAACAGATCGCACGATCCATCCACTGCGATTACCGTTTCTGTCTGTTGCGTGAACGGCCCCATGGCCCGCTGGCACGAAGCGTTCAGCCATCCGCCGTCGGCAAATTCATAGCGTACGCCGGTGCCTCGCCGGCCGCCACCCAAGGCCGGTGCGTCAGACGGAATGGCCGTCACGGGGCAGACATCGCCTCGGGCCCAGATTGCCCTGTCGATGGCGTGGCTGTGGTGTTCTACAAAGTGGCCACCCGAGAAGCGTTCAAACGATATCCAGTTGCGTTGCTGCCACTCTTCCTGACTCCACCCGCGTTGCGTGGCCTTGCGCCAAGGGAGGCCAACGGCCGCATGGCAGTGCCCGCCAATCACACGGCCCATTGCCCCGTCGTGAATCCGTCGCATTGTTTCCACGGTCGGCTCATCGTGCCGAAAGCAAAACCCCGACACAATAGAGAGCATGCGCTGACGGGCTACGGCGCACGCTAAGGCCACTTCGTGAACACCCGCCACATCAATGGCTACGGGCTTCTCGCAGAAGAGATGCTTTCCCGCCTCAATGGCGGCTGTCACATGCAGCGGCCGCATCTGCGGAGGGGATGTGAGCAGAACGATGTCCACGCCCGCAGCGAGCACATCACGATACGCGTTGAGCCCTAGAAACCTTCGCTCTGGCGGGCACTCAAACTGCATTCCTGCCGTCCGAGCCAGCAGGCTGGCACTGGAATCGATCTGGTCGGCAAATAGATCTCCCATGGCCACAATCCGCACGCCTGGATCGGCAGCGGCTGCTTGCAAGGCTGCTCCTGTGCCTCGGCCTCCGCAGCCAATCACTCCCACCCGAATCCGTTCGTCGCCACTGGCAAAGACACCACCAGTGAGCAGCCTTGGACTCACGGACGAAGCCACCGCGGCGAGCGCCGCAGACTTCTCAAGAAACGTCCGTCGCGACCACTGGTTTGAGCGTCCGGAAACACAGGCTATTTGACTCATGATTGGGATCCTCCATTGCCCCGTACTCTAGCAGGCCGTCAAAAAATTCACCCACACTCTTTTCTGATTCAGAAATTCACCGGCAACTGGAGGGACAGTCTCACTCGTTACCGCACCCGCGAGACCCGCGTGAGGAATCTCAGCAGCGGTTCCTCCAAGGCTTGAGGAGTCGCCCCGAAGGCTTTCACGAAATCTTGCTGCCGTTGCTCGGGAGAGTCGTCTGAGAATGGCTCTTTGCAGGCGAGCATTTGCAGATACGCAACAAACGCTGGCTTTTGTGTTTGCACGAGGAAGTACGTGAGAGCCCACGCTCGTGCATAGGCCTCGATCGCCTCGTCGGCGCGACGAAATGGTTCATCGCCAGACACGATTGGTTCGAGCGCACCGGCTCGCTGTGTGGCCAGAAATTTTTCCAGCCGAGGCTTGTTTACCATGCCGATGCCACGCCATCCGCGTTGGCTCGCCAGATCCGGCGTTTCGAAATAAGTGGCGATTCCTTCGCTTACCCACAGCGGCACAGGGGCAAGCCGCCGATGCATTTTGCAGTTGAATGACATCTGGTGCGTGGCCTCGTGCACCAACGTAGCGACCAATCCAGAGGCCT
Source organism: uncultured Planctomycetaceae bacterium (assembly GCA_903877395.1). Lineage (GTDB taxonomy): Bacteria > Planctomycetota > Planctomycetia > Pirellulales > UBA1268 > BAIKAL-G1-2R. Next base: position 3,072 of record CAIRDU010000016.1, on the reverse strand, counting down.
CGGGGCTGGCGAGGATGTCAAGGCCCGCGCGGCCGGCGGACGTAGCCGGCTTGCGAGCCAGTAGGTCGCTGCCCGTGAGGTCAAACGTGGTCACCCGATTGCTGAGCAGATTATAGTAGCCGACCACGCGGTCTGCGGCAGCACCGAGGTCGCGAGCCGCGAAAGCTTCGTAGCGATGACGGTCGGCAAAGATCACGACGATCAACGGCCGGCTCGGCGGGCTGACGTCGAGTGCTGCTTGTGTCCAGAAATTTTGGAACGCCTCATGCAGTCGTTCGAAAAGCGCGCCGCACCACTGTGCATAGGCCCGGGACGTATCGAAGCAAATGACGTAGTGCTTCGTGACGAGCAGGTCGAAACCCGGCGGCAGTTCGGCCAAGATCCGCTTGCCGAGTTCTCGGGGCGTGTCGGCTTCTGCGGGACGAGCGATTGCGGCGCGACTGAGAATGGTGGACGGCTCAATGATTTCTAGGCGTTCGTCGGGAAGTTCTAGCAACACGCCCCCATCGAGTGCCTCGATGATCACGTTTCCCACAACGGTGCGCGGCCCGCCGGCATCGCGTAGCTCGAAGGACTCGGGCATTTCGGCGGAGAGGCACACTCCCCATGGCAGTGCCATCGCCACACCAATCCCAATCGCGATACCGACTTTAACCATGCGAATCACTCCCAAGCGGGCAGCACCGATCGCCAGCGAGCGACTATGCAAACAGGTCTTGGACGAATGGGAAAGTGCAAACGGCTAAAAACTCCCAGAACGTCTATTTTCCGAACCACATTGCTCTGGTTTCAGCGACTCAAGACCGGTATTTTCCAGCCTGAACCCGATCTGGATATGCCCAGTTCCCCGCCATTCTAACCCCCACTTAAACCTTCTCGACAATGGCACTCAATCGAAGGATGCCTTCCAGAAGGCACAACAGGTCTATAGCTATGGCTACCCCCTTTTATACGGTTCAAGGTTCTCGCCGGTGCATGCTTTGCCTGACCGCCGTGGCAGCTTTGGCAGGGCTGTGTGCGTCGGGATGCGCCAGCTGGGTGCCGTGGAAAGACAAGGACAAGATTGCGCGCGAAACAGCCAAGTACGGTGCGACGGCCGACCAAAGGATTCAAGAGTTGCAGGAACAGGCTAAGGTCGCCAAAGCGGCGGACGGAGAACGGCAGGCTGTGTTCACGCAAGACCTCATCCGGAAGACGCTTGAAGAGCACGATCCCCGAGTGCGGTCTGAACTGGTCGCAATCGCCGCCACATTTGATACGCCGGCGGCAACGGCCATCTGCAAAGGCGGCCTGGAAGATCCGGATGAACGGGTGCGCATGAAGGCTTGCGAGGTCTGGCGGCGACGGGGCGGAGACGAGGCCGTGCAACTGCTTGCAGCCCGCTACCGAACCGACTCCGAACTCGACGTGCGTTTGCGGGCCCTGCGTATGCTTGGCGAATTAGAGAACAAAGCTGCCATTCCTGTACTGGCCAAAGCCCTCGAGGACCCAGATCCGGCGGTGCAATACAGAGCCGTTGCATCCCTGAAGAAAGTCAGTGGTCGCGATCTCGGCGATGACGTGAACAAATGGCGTGCGTGGGCGGCTGACCCCAATGCAGCGGAGTCGTGGTCGATTGCCGAAACGTTTCGAAAACTCTTTTAACGTGGCGGCACGCCGCTGAATCGCCACGACTTCGACGGTTTTGGCATGGTCGGCGTTCCCTGCAGCGGTGCCCGCAGCCACTCCGCACAGGGCACAAAAGTAGTGTGGGCATTGTGGGGGATATGCCAAAACCTGCGCATGGCTTTTTCAAGGATCGTTGTTCTGTGGACCAAATCGGACGATACCTCAACACACAAGCCGTCTGCTGGAACCGACATTCGCATGCACTCACCCAGGCCCCCCCGCGTGATCTATTTCAATCGTTTTCTTTCGTGGGTGCTCGCGGGAGCCTCGGCCATTATGCTCATGACGCACGCACCGTTTCCCGCGGCATCGTTTGCGGCACCTCCTTACTCTGCCCGATCGCAGATGCGACCCCGGGGCTTCTTCGACAACTTTTCCAAGCAACCAGCCCCTCCATCCCAATTTATTTCAGCCCCCACGCCGCCACGTGCAGCGGCCCCAGTTGTGAAGGTCAAGCAGCCGGCACCCTCTCGCACGCACCGTCTTCCCTCGTGGGATGAGGCCACAGAGTTCGCCACATCGCTGCAATCATCGGTCGGGAAAGTGGCCGCTGCGGTGATCGATCCCACTGTGCCGGCGAAGGCCACCCGCACAGTCAGCAAACGCGAACCGGCTGAAACACACAAAAAGCCACATGGGGCATCCGCCCTAGCAGCCCAGAAGGCAGAATCGAAGCAGGCGGCACCGCAGGCTTTAGCTTCACCGGCCCCGCAATCACATCGGCTCAACAAGCTACGAGTGCGGATCGCGCAGACACTCGCTTCCTACCAAAGCCGGCCCCTCAACACCGCTCACAACACGCCGTGGGAAATCATGCACGGCTTCATCGCCTTCGGAATCCCGACAAAAGTTCGCGTGGGTGGGCCTGCCGGTGACCCTGTCAACTCGATCGGCTGGATGAACATGGGCGGCCGTTGTAGAGGGCAAGTGATGCTGGCCGCTGCCGGAGACAGGCTGACAGCCATGAAGGGCCTTGGGGTCCAAGGACACTCAGCCCAGTATCTCGCAATCTTGGCGCAGTGTCGCGTGGCGCTCAATTCACCGATCACGATCCAGTCGAAGGCGTTTACTGTGGCCGATTTGGTGGAGGAGGAAAAGCTCTCCTGTAAGTCGAAAACGGAACTCACGTTTGCGCTCATTGCCTTAGCGCATTACCTGCCGACGGATGCCACGTGGCAGAGCCGGGACGGCCAGACGTGGTCGCTCGAGCGGCTCGTGGCCGAGGAAATCGAACAGCCAATCCGAGGCGCCCCTTGCGGCGGTACGCACAGGCTCTTTGGGCTCGCCTACGGCTGCCAGCGGCGGCTCAAGGCCAACGGGAAATTGGACGGTCACTACGCGAGGGCCGATACATTTGGTCGCGACTATCAGAAATTCGTTTTCAGTAAGCTGCAGAATCCCGAC
>CAIRDU010000015.1 GCA_903877395.1 uncultured Planctomycetaceae bacterium | reverse complement strand
TCCCACCGGCTGCGCCAATCGCACTGCCCCAACGGCCATAGAAATGTTCCCTCGCCTTGATTGAACCGGAGCGAGGCCCAGACTGCCTTGGCACAAACGTATTACTCCACGTCTCTTTCCAAAGGCGTTCTGGATCGCTTTACTCCGATCGATTCGCCCGGTTGGAGCACGTGTGCGTGAGCGATTTTCTGTTCGGCCACGCTCAGAGCCCACGCGTGGGCATCCTGCTCGATTGGCGGCCATGTGCCGTAGTGGCTCGGCAGCACGACGCTTGGACGCAGGAGCCTAATCGCGTCAAGCGAATCCTCCGGTCCCATCGTGAAGAGGTCGCCGATTGGGAGCACCGCCACATCGAGGCCGCGGCCGTCCACCGGCTGGCCAATCCGCTGCATGTCTAAAAAAAGCGACGTGTCTCCTGCAAAGTAGGCCCGCACCCCGGCTACATCCAAGAGCCAGCCGGCCGGATTCCCGCCGTAGGTACCGTCGGGCAAACTCGACGAGTGGTGTGCGATCTCCATCTTGGCAGTGCCACCAGGAATCATGGTGCGTCCACCTAAGTTCATTGGGCGCACGTCTCCCACCCCCTGCGTGCCGAGCCACTGCGCAATCTCCCAGTTACAAAATACAGGCGCCTTCGTACGTGCGGCAATCGCTACCAGATCGGCCACGTGGTCGAAGTGGCCATGCGTCACCAAGATCGCGTCGCAGGCAACATCCTGAGCCTTTATCGAAGCCGTGGGGCACGCATCAAAGAACGGATCGATCAAAAGAACGCCGCTCCCGGTGTCGACAAGCCACGTGGCGTGGCCCGTCCATGTGAGTGTAATCGACATGCGTATCTCCAAGGAAAGTGAATCCAAAACAAGCATCACAAAAAAACAAGCATCACAAAGTGTTGCCAAAGTCCATGCTGTGTGCCAGTCCGCACGACGAACCAGCCTCGGTTACTTTCTCCTGAGGTCCCTATCGCGAGGGCGTGTCAGAACCGGGGGTGCGAAAGACGAGTTGCCGCTTGACCACCGCAGCCAGCATCAGCATCTGTAGCAATTGTCCCAATGCGTGCTCATCCAGCCGGGGCAAGCAAAGAGTGGCAGCGGGGCCGTTGAGCATGGGCTCAGCCTGGGACTCGGCCAGCAGCAGTTCGGGCCATGTCTGGCCGATCAAGCTGTGGAGGGCATCTTCGTTTTGCACCCATGGGCTCAGCGATGGCAGTGCCAGCCGATCCCGTCGCGGTTGGCCTACGAATAGGTTGGTGATCAGCAAAGACTCTCCTTCGATGATCCCCGACGCACAGCGAAGCTGGTCGTGCCAGGCCCTTGTGGCATTCAACCGGTTGGTCCAGAGCGTCAGCGAGGCTGACGGCGCTCCCTGCATGACTTCGGCCAGATGGGCCACGCCAACATACTGGAGCACAGGATTGAGCGCCACGGGCGACTCGCGAAAGCGGCAATTCATCGCGACTGCACCTTCCAAAATCCGGACCACATCGATCCCCACGATCGATGCTGGCAGAAGTCCCGCAGCAGTCAGCACCGAAAACGGGCTGTCGATCTGGGGTGAACTGCCGTCTGAAAGGTCAAAGATGTCGGGGCAGCCGATGGCTCTGACCAGATCGGCAAGCCCGCTGGCCGGCGAGGTGATGGCTACCACCCGCTCGGCCAGCCTCTGGCGATCGCCGCCAACCCTGTCAACAAGTGCCTTCAGGAACAGTCTCGTCGTAACCGCCGTGGGAAGCGTGCCGGCCCCAGGGCTGATGACCAGAATCGCGAATCGCTCCAGCACATCGTCGGTGGTACGACCACCGGTTGCTGGCGCAATCACATCCAGAAGGCCCTGGGCTGAGTCGTTGTCGATCCGATCGCCTTCAAACGAAATCCGCGGGCGACCGCCGCGTTCGCCGCGGGACAGGTCGTTGTGTCGCGGATGAGCGCAGGCTTCACACAGAGCTTTCGCGCCCAGCGACGAACCGCCGCTGCCCAACACCACGATGTGGTCGACTGTCTCACGCAGGCGTCTGGCCACGCCGAGGATCTTCCAGAGTTCGCTGGCATGCCGCCGCGTGGCGTAATCGGCCAGCATTCTGTCGGGAAGATCAATGCATGCTGGAGGGATCGGCTCTTGTGACGGCAAGCCGTTGGTCTGGAAGCCAGCGATACCAGCCAGAGCGTTGTGCCTCGCCCGATCCAGTTGCCCCGACATCTGCTCCAGACTCTGCTGCGAAATACAGCCGGTGCGAAAAAGCGCGGAGGGGTCGTAGGTCAGCGGATCGACTGGAAGTTTTGGACGAATAGCGCTCATGAAATTCTAAGGATCGCTTTCCAGCAGGTGTTTTTGAAGGGGATCAGGAAAGAAGGCGTGTGGAGTTCTTCAGGCCAGAGCAACGGGCTCGGGGGCAACGTGCGGTTCGTATAAAGAACGAACCAGTCCCCAAAGGATCAACGGCCCCTTGAAGTGACTCGCTCCACACGGCACAACATTCGGTGGCGTGGCTTCCAAAGCATAGCCGCACGCGCCCGCCCCAGAACTCACCCGCAGGAATCAAACGCCATGACAGAGCATGAACTGGTTCGCGAATTGGCCGAGAAGGCCTCCACCAAGATCGTGATGCTTGTGGCCGATGGAATCGGCGGCCTGCCGCTAGAACCGAGCGGGCGAACCGAACTGGAAACAGCGTCTACTCCCCACTTAGACGCCCTTGTGCGACGCGGCACCAGCGGGTCAAGCATTCCCGTGCTGCCCGGCGTAACGCCCGGCTCCGGGCCAGGCCATCTCGCGCTTTTTGGCTACGACCCGCTCGAATTTCGAATCGGTCGCGGGGCGCTTGAGGCCACCGGCATCGGTTTCGAACTTGGACCCAACGATGTTGCGGCTCGCGGGAATTTCTGCACGCTCGACTCGGCAGGCCTGATCACCGATCGCCGTGCTG
>CAIRDU010000014.1 GCA_903877395.1 uncultured Planctomycetaceae bacterium | reverse complement strand
CCACTGCTGCGGCCACCAATCCCAGTGACCTCGCGACATAATGCAGACCCATCTGAGCACCATCGCGACGGCCCGTCCAGTGCCGCCTTCCAATAAGGACCATCGCCATATACAGACACACAGCCACGATGCCTAGAAAAAATGCGATCGACGAGAGGCTCACGACCCCACGGCCAAAATCAGAAAACTGCTCCGCCAAACTCCAACCCCGCACCTGCGAGGCTAACTGAGGCCCCATCACAGCACTGGCCTGATCGGCTACAGCCAACGGCGCATTGAAGGCAAGCCCCAGAATAAACCCCACGGTCAGATTGCTCGTCAGAAAACTGGCCACCATGCCAATCGACAGCATCGACAGACCCACAAACCAGTAGCCCAGATAATTGGAGAGAAAGAGCCCGCCGTCGGGCGTGCCCCATCGCAATAGAATGATGAGATTACAAATGCAGGAAAACATCAGAGCGACCGTGTAAATTCCGACCGTGGCCAGATATTTCCCAAACACCACCTCCCAATCGCTTGCTGGAAGCGTCAGGAGCAACTCGTCAGTACCCTGGCGTCGCTCCTCGGCCCAAACACTCATCGTGATGGCCGGAATAAAGACAAGCAGAATCGAGGGCAGATAGCGATTGAGTTGGTCGAGGTTGGCGAGATTGGAATTGAAAAACTCTGGGGGCCAAAACGCCGCCAGCGACCCCAACAACACAAACACGCAGATAAACACATAGCCTGTGGGATTGGAAAAGTAAGCGACAAAATTGCGCTTAAACACTGCGTCGAGAACGTGCCACTTCATGATGATTTCTGCTCCTGAACGATACTGCCTGAATGATACTGCCTGGATAGTGCTACTTGAATATTGCTATCTGGAGAGTGCGACTCGGATTCGGGTACTGCAATTGGAGGCCAGACGACAGAAGCCCGGCCAGCGGCCATCCGCCGGCCATGAATAAGTTTCGGCACTCTCTCATGCCGGACCGCTCTTCGTCAGTTCGTAGAAGTGCTCGTCGAGGCCGCGACCGTCACGCCGCAACTCGCCCGGCGTGCCATCAAACTTAATCCTGCCTTCCGAGATGAGGATTACGCGGTCAGCGATTGCCTCAACCTCTTGCAAAATGTGCGTGGAAAGAAGAATCGTTTTCTTTTCACCCAGCCTGCGGATCGTCTCCCGCACCTCCCGAATCTGGTTGGGGTCCAAGCCACTGGTCGGCTCGTCCAAAATCAAGACATCCGGCTCGTGGAGAAGCACCTGCGCCATCCCCACTCGCTGCCTGTAGCCCTTGGAGAGTTTCCCAATCGCCTTGCCGATCACACTACCCAACTCGCACTGCCGCACGACCGCCTCTATCCGCTCCTCGCGATGGGAGCCACGCAGGCCTCTGGCATCGGCAAAAAATTCCAACAAACTGCGCGGCGTCATGTCAGGGTAGAGAGGTCCATTTTCTGGCAGATAGCCGAGCCGAGCCGCAGCCGCCAGTCGATCGGTAGACATATCGTGCCCACCGATCCGGGCAGTTCCGGCAGAAGGTGCCAGATACCCGGTAAGGATTTTCATCGTCGTGCTCTTGCCTGCGCCGTTGGGGCCCAGGAAGGCGACAACCTCGCCGCGTGGGACGCGAAACGAAACATCCTCAATCGCGATGAATGAACCGTAATACTTCGTGAGGCCATCGGCCTCGATCATGGCTTCGGGCCGAGTGTTCTGGGGTGCGGACATAGGTGCTTCACGGGTTGCTTCCCTTTGCGGGAACGGATGGCGACAGCAAACGGCTACTGATTCTGACTCATGGCAATGGGTTCCGGCAATCCCACCGCGATTGATGCCCTTGGAACGAGCGGCTCCAGGCTGGGTTTGGTCTTGTCGCCCTGCCCAGAACCCTGCCGCCACGCGATGTGGACTCTCCATGCATCGGTGGTCTCTGGAAAATCACTCCGCACATGAACGCCCCGAGTTTCTCGTCGATGGATGGCACTTTGAATCATCAGCCTGGCCACTTCCAACATATTTTGGAGCTGCCATCCCGGGGGGTCGGCAAACTGCTGCGGTAGCACGTAGCGGCACCAACCCTCGACAGCCTCCCTCGCCTCTAGGAGCGATGTGCCGGTGCGTTCCACGCCCACGTGTCGCCACATCAAACTGCGGAGCGAATTGCGGATGTCGGTCAGATCTAGAGACCCGTTCGCTTCGATTACTTTCGCATTCGAGAGCAGCGGCACCCCAAACGCATCCACTGTCTGTTCGCTCAACGCCTCGTCGCTGGCTACCCGTCCTGCCCTCGCGCCATAGACAAGGCCCTCGAGCAGGCTATTGCTTGCCAGCCGGTTGGCGCCGTGGAGACCGCTGGAGGTGACCTCACCGGCAGCAAAAAGGCCTGGCAGGCTCGTGCGACCCACTGCGTCAACTGTTGCGCCACCAATCATGTAGTGCGCACCGGGCCGAACGGGAATGCGGTCTCGCGTGAGGTCGAGTCCAAACTTTCCGCAGATCTGTAGCATTCCAGGAAAACGCCGTCGTACCATTGCGGAATCTAAGTGGGAAAGATCGAGATAGACATTGGAGTGGTGCGTGCTATGCATCACAACCGTGATCGCACGCGACACGATATCCCGCGGCGCCAACTCCGCACGTGGATCAAACTGCGGCATAAACCGTTCCCCGTCGCGATCCACGAGATACGCACCCGCCCCACGCACGGCCTCCGTAATCAGGCTTCTTGCACCACCGGCGATGTACAGCACTGTGGGATGAAACTGCATAAACTCCATGTCTCGCAATTCAACGCCCGCCCGCCATGCCAACGCCATTCCGTCGCCGCTGGCCCCTTCGGGATTGGTTGACTCCCGATAGAGCTGACCGGCACCGCCGGTGGCGAGAATCGTACGCTTGGCCCAGATCAGCGTCTTGCCGTGCGATTTATTCCATACGAGGGCTCCTCGGCACACACCATCGAACGTCAACAAATCTATTGTAAATGTGTCGGGCCACACTTCCAAATTCTCAAGCGTGCGCGTCTGCTGAATCACAGCCCGCATGACTTCGCGGCCAGTGGCATCTCCCAATGCGTGCACGATGCGGTGGTGGCTGTGCCCACCTTCCCGGCCCAGTTCAAGCGTACCGTCTCGCTCGTCGAACTTCGTGCCCCACGCGATCAATTCGGCAATGCGTCCTGGCGCCTCGCGCACCACAGAATCAACCACATCCTCGTGGCACAGCCCGCCCCCGGCAGTGAGCGTGTCTGCAACGTGGTTGTCGAAGCGATCCTCTGGGTCGACAACGCCTGCGATCCCGCCCTGCGCCCACTGGCTGGATGAACTGCGCAGATCTTCCTTCGTTACAACCGTCACCGACAAACGCGAGTCGACCGCCAAGGCTGCCCGCAAGCCAGCCAACCCACCTCCCAGAATGAGCACATCGGTAAAGCAGTGCGGCACACGCTTCGGCCCAAACGCTGTAAGGTACCTCGGCCCTTCAAACATTCGGCTCATTCTTCGGCCGTACCTTGTGTGTAGGCCTTGAGTTGCTCGCGGTAGTCGCTCGGTGGCCGACTGCGGCGCCCCTCGGCCTGGCCCCCCTTCACGTCCGAGGGAACATCTCGTGAACTCCGTACGCCGCTGGGTCGCAGGCCAAGGCTGTGCATGGCCCGTTCAAACTCCCCTCGCTGCACAGGATCACCGCTGTCGGCCATCCGCCGAAGCGATTCCCATCGCGTCAGAAATGCGAGGGCCTGCTCGCGGGTCCAGCCGAGTTGAGCGAGCACGTCATCGCGACCGGAGTCAACGGCTGCTCGCAGGTGTTCAAGAGCGAGGTTCGCCGCATTTCTCGCGTTGGAAAGATCTTGTTCACCCCATTCGGTTTCTTTCTCGGAAGCCTCTCCTAGAGCCCGTGCGCCAACTGGTGGCGAGGAACCATCCCCACTGGCAAAGCCGCCACTGCCCGCCGCATTAGAACCGCTTGGGGTTGCAAGTTGGCCAGTCGGATCAGGCTTGGTATCAGCCCCCTGAACCTTGCCGCTGCCTTCTTTATCGCTGCCAGATTGTTGGCCATCACCGCCATCGACTGGCTGCGAGCCGTTCTTTTGAGTGGCCAATTCGCCGGACCCTTTGTTGGCCCCTTTTTGGCTCGATGCCTGACCGCCACTTTCAGCTGGCTCACCCAAACCATCAGCCCCCTCGCCGGGCTTCGAACCTTGGCCGGCCTTGCCTTCGTCCTGTCCGCCTTGCGTACCCGACTCCCCTTGGCCACCACTTTTTTCTGCGCTTTTTCCGCTGCCTGGCCCGGGTTTACTGCCGCCACTGCAACTAGAACAGCCTTCCTTACCGCAGGGCTTGCCGTCAACTCCGGCACACGCAGTTGGCAGATTCGAACTTGCTGGCTTGTCTGGCTGAGTTGATGCTGGATTGGATTGGCCCGGCTGAGTGTCACTGCCCGACGGCGGCTCGTTCTCACCACCCTTCTCACCACCCTTCTCACCACCCTTCTCACCAGCCTTCTCACCAGCCTTCTCACCAGCCTTCTCACCAGCCTTCTCACCAGCCTTCTCACCAGCCT
>CAIRDU010000013.1 GCA_903877395.1 uncultured Planctomycetaceae bacterium | reverse complement strand
TGATACCGACGGCGTTTTTGGCGATCACCTTGATCACGTAGGGCGTGCCATTGGTCAGGCCCGTCACGGTGAGCGAGGTCGCTGTCGACACTGGATGAGGGAAGTTGGTCCATGATCCAGCAACACCGCCGTTGCTCGAATACTTGACCGAATAGTTGGTGATCGCTGAGCCGCCGGTGCTGGCAGGAGCCGCCCACGTCACGAAGATTTGGGCGTCGAGGCTTACGGCCACTACGGATGTCGGCTTGCCTGGCACGGTCGCGGGCGCGACCCGTACTGCGTGCACCGATGGCGGGCTGATGCCAAAGGCGTTCTTGGCGATCACTTTGATCGCGTAGGCAGTGCCACCGGCGAGGCCCGTTAGAATGTGCGACAGTGCAGCCGATGCTGGGCGTGCCACACGAGTCCACGTGAGGCCGCTGTTGGTGGAAATCTTCACAATATAGTCGGTGATATTCGATCCGCCTGTGCTGGCCGGGACCGTCCACGCGAGTGCAATCTGTCCGGCGCTAGGAATAGCCGACGCAATCGTTGGCGCACCGGGTACGGTTGCTGGCGTAACCACTGCCGCGTGCACCGATGGCGGGCTGATGCCAAAGGCGTTTTTGGCGATCACCTTGATCACGTAGGGCGTGCCGTTGGTGAGGCCCGTCACGGTGCATGAAAGAGCCGTGATAGGCCCAGTCGAAGGTTGAAACCGCGTCCACGAAGAACCGTTGTTGCTCGAGTACTTTAAGAGATACTCGCTCACCGGTGGGCTACCGGAATTGTTAGGGGCGAGCCACGAAACGGCTAGCTGTCCCGGTCCGCTGGTCACCGAAGCAATCGTTGGGGCTCCTGGTGGAGTGGGAAGAGGCAGTGTAGCGAGCGTTGCAAGATTGGCCTTCATTTGCGGGGTCACGGTCACGCTGTCGATGTATTGATACGCCACTGCGCCTTTTAGATTGGCTCCGCTGGGCGTTTGGCCGACGGTATTCAGGCTCGTTATGCCGTCTCCGAAGTGACTTTGAGTCTCGGTAATATCCGCGATCCACTTGAAGCCCAAACCTTGCGCACGGGCTGCGTCGGCCCCGGCTTGAAGCGTGTGTAGGCCTGCGTTGAGGCCGTCGTCGGCATAGACGGGAAAGAGCACGGTGTTGCGGGGGTTAGTACCCAGAATGGCCTTCATCGAGGCGGTATTCTGATCCACGATTTGCTGCGAATAGCGGGTTGCATCCAGATATTTTGGGTTGAAATAAAAGCTGAAACTTTGAGAGGCTGTATTGGCAAAGACTCGCATCGACGTGAAGAACGACTGCATGTTTGCGGGGAACGTGGTCACGGCCGGAATGGGCGGCTTCGCCTTTGCATCGCCACCGAAGAATTCAGAATCGATTGTGATCCCGCCGCCGAATTGCGTCGTCCACGCGTTGGCCGTCAAGCTGGCTTGGACGATGGTGGTGGGATCGCTGGAATAGGGATTGGCTGGATCGCCATTGATGAGTGCGGTAAACGTTGGGATGGGCGTCGGAGTGGGACTGCCCGTCCAATAGTGCGGATAAAAATTGCCGGGAGGTATTTGTGCATCGGTCTTGGGGTGAACAACTCCAGTGCTATCGATGTCGATGGCACTGAGATAGACCTCGCTGACTGCCGAGCTGCTTCCGAGTTGGCCCGCCAGCGTAGGAATGCCGGTACTCCCCTGGGTCGAGTACATATACGCCGCTACCGAAATCGGATTGCCCGACAGCATCTGTCGGGATTCGAGCGTTTCAAGGGAAATGTCAGGATAAAAACGACGGCGGCGGGCCTTTGGGGGGCTGATTCTGTTGGCAAACGCTCGAGCAACGGCTTCGGCAGCCCAGTTTTTTGAGACGGACATCTGTTCTCTCTAAACGTGACACGTGACGGGCGTTAGGCTACGCAGGTTGATCGGGTCAGGTGCGATCGCATTCTGTGTCAAATTTTTTAACAAAGGCCGTGGACTGGCACAAGGATTCGGTATCCGCTTGAGTCTCGATCGGTGTTTACGTTGAAATAAACTTTCTTTCGAGGTTGCCCAGCACTTTTGAGATCGGCAGCGGATCGCCGTTGGGGATCGTTTTTGCCGTTTCCACGCAGCGGCGAAGATCGGCCACCATCTCGCGAATATCTGGGTCGCGAAAGAAAGACTGCACCCAGAGCACAGCCACGCGACGCTCGCCCGATTCCACCGGTAACACTTCGTGGATGACCGTTGTGGGATAGACAAAGGCTCCGCCCGCCGGGAGCTTGATCCGTTGCTGCCCCCAGAGCGGGTGGTGGAGGCACAGTTCGCCGCCCGCGTAACTGTCGTTGGGCGAAAGGAAGATCGTCATCGAAAGGTCCTGCCGCATCGGAGGCATGCCATTCATGACCGCATCCACGTGCGGGCCATAGCCATCCCCCACGCCATACCTCGAGTAAATGGGCTGCGAATGGGCGCTCGGCGAGAGGCACTCCCGAAAGACACGGCAACGACGTAGTGCCGTATCGAGGATCGCATCCAGCGAAGCTATTGCGGGCCATCGCCTCGACACCTGTCGATTCTGTTTCACGCCTGCGGCAAGGCCATGGGCTGTTGCGCGGCCATCGTCGTACTCTGCACCGTCCATCAACGCCGCGAGTTGTGCGACTTCAGCCGGCAGCAGGAGGTCTGGAATCGTGAGCATCAGTTTCCTTGCGTTGGATGGCGGTTGTCAGAACGCTCACGCGGGCTGTGATTGTCGCAGTTTGATGCCGTATCCACGCAGCACGCTGGCGAGTTTGGCTTGCAGCGATGGCTCAAGGCACACCAGCGGCAGTCGTACGTCGCCGGAATCCCGGCCGATCATTGCCATCGCACTTTTGATCGGAATCGGATTGCTGGCCAACCCCAGCAGGTCGCGGCATAGCGAGAAGAGTTGGAAGTGGAGCCGACGCGCAGTGGGCATGTCGCCGGATTCAAAAGCGTTGATCAGGGCCAGCATGTCGGCAGGCACGATATTGCCCACGACCGAGATCACGCCGCGGGCACCGATTGCCAACAGCGGCAGCGTCATGCTGTCGTCGCCCGAGAGCACGGTGAGATCAGTAGAGGAGATGATTTGCGATGCCTGATCCATTGAACCGGTCGCCTCCTTCACCATGCCGATGCCCGGCAGTTCAGCCAACCGCTGGATTGTTTCGGGCTCGATGTTGCGGCCGGTGCGAGTGGGGATGTTGTAGACGCAGATTGGAATGTCAACACTTTCGGCCAACGCGCGGAAATGTTCGTAGATGCCCTGCTGCGTGGGACGGTTGTAGTACGGACAGACAACCAACGCCGCGTCAGCGCCGATCTCGGCAGCATATTTTGTGAGCCGCAGCGCTTCAGCCGTGGCATTGCTCCCCGTTCCCGGCATCACCAGCACCCGGCCTGCCGCCGCCTGAATGCTCTCGGCAATCACTCGCATGTGCTCGTCATGCGTGAGCGTGGGCGACTCGCCGGTGGTGCCAACCGGGCAGATACACGTGACCCCGGCCTGGGCCTGAAAGTCGATCTGCTCGCGGAGGCGGTCATAATCGACCTGCCCGTCACGAAACGGCGTGACGATGGCGACAGAAAGACCAGCGAACTTTTCGGCTCGTGTGCGCATCAACCAACTGCCTTTCAACAAAGCTTCAAAACCATCATCCACCGTGGTCGAAAAACCAGCGTGGCGGTGGGACTTTTTCGGGCCGCTGCCGACTCCACCAAGAGAACGAGAATAAGATGTTGGCCGCCTGTCGGCAAAGGGGGGCTTTCTGATGCCCGCTCTCTCCTATCAAGCCCGCGTGACAACCCGATAGACTCACATCGCGTTGAAGCAACAGGAAAAGCATGCTCGAGATGGAGTGAGGCGATGATTCGAGGGAGTGCAGGCCGGCAGGCGTGCCGCGTGCGGGCCGGTGCGGTGGAAGCGGCCTCGCGATTGGTGGCAGCGGGTGGCTTGCGTGGCTCGGTTGGGGTCGTGCTCGGCACGGGCCTCGGCGGACTGGTGTCGCGGGTCGACGCGGCCTTCTCGGTGGACGCGTGCGAAACAGGATGGCTGTCCCGATCGAGTGCGATTGGCCACGCGGGCCGGCTTGTGTGCGGCACGTTTTGCGGCAGAAATATTGTTGTGTTGCAGGGGCGGGTGCACGGCTACGAGGGGTATGCCGCCGAGGCACTCACTCGCGGTGTTGAATTGCTTGCGGCCATGGGCGTGCAGACGATCCTGCTCACCAATGCCGCCGGTGGTCTTTGTCCCACGATGAAAGTCGGTCAACTTGTGGTGGTCACTGATCACATCGATTGTGTTCGTCGGCTGTGGGGCAATCGGGATGCGCCGCTGAGCGATTGCCAGATGACTGTCTTGGGCGATCAATCGCAGTTGCCCCAAGCCGCCAAGGGGTATCAAGACAAAGACGAGAGAGAATGTCTCTACGATGCCGACCTTGTTGCACAGTCGCTGGAGGCGACACGTCGTGCGGGCGTTGCGGCCCAGGCGGGTGTGTATGCGTATGTGTCGGGCCCGAGTTATGAAACCCGGGCTGAATACCGGATGCTGCGGCGAATGGGCGCTGATGCCGTTGGCATGTCCACTGTTCCCGAGGTGCTGGCTGCTCGCCAATTGGGACTGCGCGTGGCCGTGGTATCAATTGTGACGAACGTTGCACGCCCAGACGCTCCGAGTCATACCGATGCCGAGGAAGTCTGCCGTGTGGCGGCCACGGCGGCACGGGGTGTGGAGGCGATTCTGGAATCGCTCGTGACGCCGACGCCCGAGCCGGTCTCTTGAACGGTGGGATCGCTCACGCAGAGGCCAGATCGACATCGAACACTCGCACGTGAGCCCAATTCGTGGCGTGCATGGCCAAGAATGTGTTGTGGCGATCGGCGGTCTGATAAGCGTCGTGCGCGGCGTGTGAATCAAACACAATTTCAAGGGCCACTTCAAAATCACGGTCATTCACCTGTCGGTCGTAGTGGGA
>CAIRDU010000012.1 GCA_903877395.1 uncultured Planctomycetaceae bacterium | reverse complement strand
CCTGGCTTCTTTGGCAACTCAAAAGACTCTGAAATCTTTATCGATAACGTGTTGATCACCCCCGTTTCGCAGGAGCCATCCACGCAGTGATACGCACCACCATGAAAACACTGAAAACTTTTTGTGTCTCCACCCATCTCCCGAGCCTGCTGCTCAGTGTGTGCCTGTTCTGGACCACTGTCTGGGCCGAGACCCCCAACTGGAATCAGTGGGGCGGATCGCCCTCTCGCAATAACACGTCTGACGCCAAAGACATTGCCTCCGAGTGGGCCACCGGTGATTTCGACGATGACACGGGCCTTTGGCTTCCCAAGACGAGCACCAATATCGTCTGGGTCGCTCCCCTTGGGAGCCAGAGCTACGGGAATCCTGTGGTGGCTGGCGGCAAGGCATATGTCGGCAGCAATAATGGCAAGGGATATCTCAAACGCTATCCGGCCGCGATTGACCTGGGGTGCCTGCTGGCCTTCGACAGCAAAGACGGTTCATTTCTCTGGCAGGATTCGAGCGAAAAGCTGCCCACCGGTCGCGTGCACGATTGGCCACTGCAGGGGATCTGCTGCGCACCACTGGTCGAAGGAGATCGGCTCTGGTACGTGACCAGCCGTGGCGAAGTGAAGTGCCTCGATACCGAAGGCTTTCGCGACGGCGAGAACGACGGCCCGTATACCGCCGAGAAGGAACAGGGGAAAGACGAAGCGGACGTTGTCTGGGTGCTCGACATGATGAAGCAGCTTGGAGTCTCGCAGCACAACATGTGTTCCTGCAGTGTTACCAGCAATGGCGATATGCTTTTTGTGAACACGAGCAACGGCGTCGACGAGGGGCATCTCAATCTGCCAAATCCAAATGCCCCTAGCTTTTTGTGCCTCGACAAACGCGATGGCAAAGTGCTCTGGTCTGACGGTTCGCCCGGCTCAAATGTTTTGCATGGGCAGTGGTCCAGTCCAACCTACGCCGACATTGGTGGAGTGCCGCAGGTGCTCTTCGGGGGTGGCGACGGATGGCTCTACTCGTTTGACGCGCGAGGCGAGGCTTTTGACGCGAAGGGCGAAGGAAAATCGTCGGCTGTCGGCTCCTCTCGAGCCAAGTTGCTCTGGAAGTTTGACTGCAATCCCAAGGAATCGAAATACACGCTCGGCGGCCGAGCCGATCGCAATCACATCATTGGCACGCCGGTCGTCCACAAAGAGCTTGTTTATATCGCCGTCGGCGAGGACCCCGAGCACGGCGAGGGAGTGGGCCACTTGTGGTGTATCGACCCAACAAAACGAGGCGACACGAGTCCCGAACTGGCTGTCAGCCTCAAAGACCCAACCACCCCCCTGCCCCATCGCCGTAACCAGGCCGTGATCAAGGAGCAGGGCGAAGTTGCCCGGGCCAATCCCAATTCGGCGGCCGTCTGGCACTACCCTGGCTTCGACGCCGATACCAACGGCAAACTGGACTTTGAAGAGACCATGCACCGCACCTGCGGCACCGTTGCGATCAAAGATGGGTTGCTTTTTGTGGCCGACTTCAGCGGCCTCTTCCACTGCCTTGATGTCGCAACAGGCCAACCCCACTGGACGCACGACATGCTGGCTGCCAGTTGGGGATCTCCCTTGATTGTCGACGGAAGGGTGTACATCGGCGATGAAGACGGCGATATCTCGGTGTTTGAACTTTCACCTAAAAAAAATCTGTTGCGTGAAATCAACATGGGCAACAGCGTTTACTCCACGCCGATCGTGGCCGGCAACACGCTCTACATCGCCAACAAGAGCCACCTGTTCGCAATCCGCAAAAAAGACGATTAGGATTCCCGATGCCGTCGAAAGCGGTTCGCCCTGACCATCAATCCTGTTTGCCGGTAAAGGACTTTCCATGCGTTGTGACAACGTCCGCGCCCCCTCTGCCAACAGGCTGGCGAGAAAACTGCTCTTTGGAATGGCCTGTTCGCTCTTGGCAATCCGTTGCGGTTGGCCCGCTGCGTGTCTGGCAGCCGACGGTCCGCTTCCACCGAGCCAGACTGCGCCCAGCCAGATACCACTCGGCAAACTGGTGCGGGATGCAAAGCGGATCGTTTTCTTAGGCGACAGCATCACATACGACGGCCGCTGGGTGGCGATCCTGACTGCGTGGCTGGAATCCTGTGGAACGACCGCCGAAGTGATCGATGTTGGACTCAGTAGCGAAACTGTCTCGGGGCTTACGGAGAACGGGCACGCCGGCGGGAAATTTGCGCGGCCGGATCTGGCAAATCGTCTGGGGAGCGTCCTCCGCGTGACACGGCCGGATCTGGTATTTGCGTGTTACGGAATGAACGATGGGATCTATCAACCGCTCGACAAAGAGCGATTCGCGAAGTTTCAGGACGGAATCAATCGCTTGCATGCGACTGTTGAGCAGTCCGGCTCCACGATCATCCACCTCACACCGCCTGTCTACGACGGACGGCCCGACAAGCAACACCCCGCCGGCCAGGCCGATTACGACGCTGTGCTGGCCGAATATTCCAAGTGGCTGGTTTCAAAACGAGCCGATGGCTGGATGGTCATCGATGTGCATGGCCCCATGAAAGAATCGCTGCAAGCCAAGCAAGCCATCGATCCAGCGTTCACATTCTCTCCCGACGCAGTCCACCCCAGCGATCTGGGCCACTGGGCGATCTGCCGAGCAGTGCTCCAGGGACTCGGCGACAAAGCGGCCGGTGCCAACGAATCCCCGTTAGCACTTGCCGCCTTTCTGCCGGAAGTGATGTCCCGGTTGAAGGTGCTACGAGATGCGTATCTGTCGGCGGCAGGCCACAGCCGTCCCGGCGTTCCCGAGGGGTTGCCGCTGGCTGAGGCCGAGGCACAGGCCAGGCAACTCACCGAATCGCTCCGCTCCCGACGCATCTATCTCAACGGCGAAAAACTCCCCAGCGGCGAGTGGAAGGCATCCATCCAATGGCCGCAGCCGCGCGTGGTCGATCCTGGTCCGGCGCCGGCAACGCCAGCGGTTGTGCCACCGGATGCAGTTGTGCTCTTTGATGGCCAGAGCCTTGGGCAGTGGAGTGGTGGAGAAAAATGGTCGGTGGCTGGTGGAATTGCCACGGTGCAAGGAGGCAGCATCCAAACCAAGGCGAGCTTCGGAGATTGCCACATACACATTGAGTTTCGCGCGCCTTCTCTGGTAACAGGCACAGGCCAAAGCCGCGGCAACTCGGGTGTCTATCTGATGGGCCGCTATGAGATTCAGATCCTCGACTCCTTTGAGGATGGCACCGATGGCCCAAAGACGTATCCCGACGGCCAGTGCGGCGCGCTCTATAAGCAACAACCGCCAGCGGTCAACGCCTGTCGGAAACCGGGCCAGTGGCAGACGTACGACATCCTCTTTACGCGGCCGCGATTTTCTGCCGATGGATCGCTGGAGCGTTCGGGCTACGTGAGCGT
>CAIRDU010000011.1 GCA_903877395.1 uncultured Planctomycetaceae bacterium | reverse complement strand
GTGATAAGGTCGATGTCTTCGTCGATTTTCTGCCTGTCAACATCGCCTCCGAGCAGCCAAAAGACGCCTGGCTTCGACTTAATTTGAGTCAGGAGGCGAGCGTCACTCGCGATGGTGTTGCCCACAAAACTCGTCCAAAGCGATTTGCGACTGCGACCTTCGTCGATGAGAAAGACAGCCCCTTTATCGCCGGCCTTATTGCCCTCAACGGTCGATACTTTTGCAGCATCGTAGCCCTTCTCGTGCAAATGGGATTCGATGCGCCGCCTGGCCTCTTCGACGACATACGGATCCATTGAATCGCCCACGTCGATTTCCGCCTTCTTCTTGAGCGAGCGGGTCGAGACATGTTCGTTGCCGATATACTTGACATAGCGGAGCATGGGCCGTTCCACAACTTGGAAGATCACGACCACGCCCTCGGCCACGCGAACATACTTGGGAAAGACATCGATAAATTTTCGTGAACGATGGAGCGTTCGCACGTCATCCTCGATCGAATGTGGGTCAAAGATTTGCCCGGCACGCGTGACGAGTTTGGGGAGCTTCGAGACTTCGGTGGCGTGGTTGCCCTCGATTCGCACTTCGATAATCCTGTTGGCATCGACAACCCCAGCAGTGGCTGGTGGTACAGCAACGACGGGGGAGGCGGGAGCGGGCGTTTGGCTTCCACCCAGCACTTGCGCGTGCGTCGCCGACATTGCGGCCGTGCAGGCAATCAGGAGCATTGCGGCTGTGAACGCACGGCTCGTCATGGGCGGGCTGTTTCTGGGCATAGCTCTGTGGAAGACTCTCGCGGCGATCCAAAAGTGCCGATTCATGCGGAACCGCAGACACCCAAGAGGAATACCGGAGGTGGCCGCGCAGCCACAAGCCGAAAACTGCCTTCCCAAAAAAACGGCGGGCCCCTTCAGCCGCACGGCAACTCTGGTGCGAGCCTTTTGCAGGTATCGGGCATTTTTCAAGGTTTTTCTCGAGAGTCGATGCTTGACGCGGCATCGCGCACTCCAGTAGTTTTGCCTGTCTCCCCTATTTTTCGCTCCCTTTGCCCAATGCCCCCAATAGTCATTGATTTACGAAAGACAGACGATGCCCGCGATGTGGTGCATCGGGCAGTGCAGGCGTTGGCTGAAGGGCGACTCGTAGCCTTTCCAACCGAAACCGATTACGTCATTGCAGCCAGCGTGCGAGACGCCGCAGCCGTCCGGCAACTCCTCGCGTTGGCACCAGTGAGACCAGAGGAACCGCGGCTCACTCTCGCGCTCAAAAGCGCAGACGAAGCGCTCGACTGGGCGCCGAGGCTGAGCCCTCTGGGCCGCCGCATCGCAAGACGGTGCTGGCCAGGGCCGGTGGCAATTCTTGTGAGCGGCGACCATTCCGATAGTTTGCTGTATCGCGTGCCAGAGGAATCTCGGCAGGCGATTGGGGGCAACGGCCGGTTACGGCTGCGGGTGCCTGGGCACCAGATGCTGGCCGACTGCATGCGGATGCTGGCCGGACCCGCAGTACTGGCCGAGCCAGCTGCCCCTGGTCAGCCTGTGCCGATAACGGCTGCGGACATAATCGCCCTAGCTCCGGATGCGTTGTCGCTTGTGATTGATGACGGGCGAACTCGCTACGCCCAGCCAGCGTCTACAATCGAGGTCAACGCAACCGGTTTTCGAGTTGTTCATCCGGGAATTGTCGCCGAGGAAACGCTGCGCCGCCTCTCCAGCCTGATGGTGCTTTTTGTGTGTACTGGCAACACTTGCCGCAGTCCCATGGCAGAAACGATCTTTCGACAGTTGATCGCAGAGCGGTTGAACTGTCGGCCGGACGAAATTGAGCAGCACGGCGTGGTGGTGGCCAGTGCTGGGATTGCCGCCTGGGGAGGTGCCAAAGCCAGCGCCAACGCGGTCGAGGCAATGACCGAAACCGGGGGCGATCTGACCGGCCACGAAAGCCAGCCCTTGACTGAAAATCTGGTGCGGCAGGCAGACGTGATCTGGACGATGACGGCCACCCATCGGGCCGCAATTGTGGCCCAGTTTCCCGATGCCAGTGCCCGAGTGGCTATGCTATCGCCCGAGAGAAAAGATGTGATCGACCCCATCGGGGGCCCGGTGGCAACCTATCGAAAATGTGCGGATCAAATCCGGGCGCATGTGGCCGTCCGAATCGATACACTCGATGGACAGTTTCCCCGTGGGTAGCCTCCGGCAACCAGATACTGGGAATTCGTTTGTGTTGTGATCAATCATCTTCTCTCGGACAAGCACGGAGCATTTCATGCGGATTGCAATTGGTAGCGATCATCGAGGAGTGGCTGCACGCCTGCGGCTCATCACACTTTTGGAGCGGATGGGCCATGAGGTCATCGATTGCGGCAGCCATGGCACCGAAGCGGTCGATTACCCCGATGTTGCCGCCGACGTAGCTGGGCGAGTGAGCCACGCCACGGTCGACCGGGGTATCCTGCTGTGCTGCACGGGCGTAGGCATGGCGATCGCCGCCAACAAGGTGGCAGGCGTGCGTGCGGCCACGTGTCACGATGAGGTTACTGCTGAGATGAGCCGTCGCCACAATGACTTAAACGTCCTGTGCCTGTCGGCTGAAATGATCGGCCCAGAGGTTCAAGACAAGATGATCCGCACCTGGCTGGAAACGCCGTTTGATGGCGGCCGTCACGCCCGTCGCGTAGCCAAGATCATGTCGCTGGAACCACACTGCGACTAAGCCCCAATCTCGTGAGCGTGGAGCGGCGGCAGGCCGCCGAGGGCCGACAAAGACTCCGCTTCGAGGCGAGGATACGCTAACCCCCGGTTCCTCACGCGGTGTCAGCCACAGGGCCGTTCTTTCACATCCACCCACTGATGGCTCTTGGCGCTGGAAAGCACAGCATCGCAGACCTGTTGCGTTTCCAAGGCGTCGCGAAACGTTGGGTGCGCCGGTTGCTTGTTGGCGTAGGCCTCCAGGAAATCCGCTACCTGATGCACAAAGCTGTGCTCGTAGCCGATCGCAAGGCCAGGCACCCACCACTTATCCATGTAGGGGTGATCGCCATCGGTCACATGGATGCTCTTCCAGCCTCGCTCGGCACCGGCATCCTTGTAATCGAACATCTGCAGTCGATGGAGATCGTGGAGATCCCACTTCAGGCTCATGTGCTCGCCGTTGATTTCAAACGTGTAGAGAGCTTTGTGGCCCCTCGCGTAGCGAGTGCTCTCAAAGAGGCCGAGCGAACCGTTTTTAAAATGGCAGAGAAATGAACACGCGTCGTCAATTTCAACCGGCTCCACTTTGCCTGAAAGTTGATGCTTCCGCTCCTTGACAAACGTCTCTGTCATGGCGGTGACATCCTTGATGCTTCCATTGAGCCAAAGAGCCGTGTCGATGCAATGGGCTAAGAGGTCGCCTGTCACGCCACTACCGGCCGCCTTGGCATCGAGTCGCCACAACCCGGCGCCCCCTTGAGGCAAGTCAGCCGATATCGTCCAGTCCTGCAAAAACTCGGCGCGGTAGTGAAAGATTCGCCCCAACTTGCCGGAGTCTATGAGTTGCTTGGCAAACGTGACAGCCGGAATGCGGCGGTAGTTGTACCAAACCATGTTGGGCACGCCCGCCTTCTCGATGGCGGCCACCATTTTTTCGCCTTCGGCCG
>CAIRDU010000010.1 GCA_903877395.1 uncultured Planctomycetaceae bacterium | reverse complement strand
CAGGCCGATATTTGGTTGCGGCGGGTTGACGCTCGGGCCGCCCTTCTTGGCTGAGAGGAGTCCAGCAGCGGCCAGAGCCTGATCCCGAATCACCTCGGCAGAAAGTCGAACTCGCGGCCCGCACGCGATGAGTCGATTCTCTGGATCGCGGGCCACCAGTGCCGCCGACGCCTTCGAAGTCTGCCGATAGGCCGCGCTGGTGACAATCAGCCTTTGGATTGCCTTTATGTTCCATTGCGTATCAACAAGTTCGCACGCCAGCCAATCGAGCAGTTCTGGATGGCTTGGAAGGTCTCCTTGGCTGCCGAATTCTTCGCTCGTCGACACGAGGCCGATACCGAAAAGCCGCTCCCATATCCGGTTCACAAGCACGCGGGCTGTGAGTGGATTACGCGAGTCTACCAACCACTTCGCAAACGCTATTCGATCGAGACCGACTCCGTCTGTGAGCGGGGGAGGAGCAAACACGCTCGGCACACCTGCCGCGATCTCCGGCCCAAGATTCTGCCAATTGCCACGGTGCTGGAGTTTCGTAATCCGACGCTTCTCGCCGGAGAGTTCCTCCAGTACGGGGACCGTGGCGGGCAAATTCTCCGCAAGCTTTTTTTGCAGCGTTGCGATAATTGCGCGGATCGGCTGAAACTCTGGCGGCTCTATCCCACCCTTTGGTGCCGGCGAAATTCGTGCCTCGATGTCTGCAAGCTCTTTTTGAATTGCGGCACGTCGCGTGTCGATCGGCTCCCACGCAATGCGAACCACCGGTTCTTCACTTTTCTTGTCGGAGTCGGCCGTGTTATTCAAAATTGCGTAGATGCCGAAGTATTCCCGCTGCGAGAGCGGGTCGTACTTGTGGTCATGGCACTGGCAGCACGCCATCGTCGTGCCCATCCAAGTGCTCATCGTCGTATTGACTCGGTCCACAATCGCGACGCTGCGAAACTCCTCGTCAATCGTCCCTCCCTCGCTATTGGTGAGCGTGTTGCGATGAAAGCCTGTCGCCACCCTGTCATCGAGCGTGGCCGAGGGCAAGAGGTCGCCAGCGATTTGTCGAATGGTGAACTCATCAAAAGGCATGTTGGCATCGAAAGCCCTGACGACCCAGTCGCGCCAACCCCAGATCGTCCGCGGAGGGTCGTCGGCGTAGCCGGCGCTGTCGGCATAGCGAGCCAGGTCGAGCCATTGTCGGGCTTGGTGCTCGCCGTAACCGTTGTGAGAAAGCAACCGGTCGACGCAGGCTTCAATCGCATCGGGCGATGGATCGGCTACAAAGGCATCGACCTCCTCGGGGCTCATCGGCAATCCCGTAAGATCGAGTGTCAGGCGGCGGGCGAGCGCTGAGCGATCAGCCTCCGGCTGCGGGGACAATCCCTCTGACTCGAGTCTTGCCAGCACAAAACGATCGATGTCGTTCTTGGGCCATGCAGTCTTCTTCACAGGCGGCACGGCGGAACGAACGGGTGGCACATGCGCCCAGTGCGGCTCGTACTGGGCTCCGGCGGCGATCCAACGCGTCAACAGATCGATCTGCTGGGCCGAGAGCCGCTCGCCCGCATCGAGCGGCGGCATCATGAGTTCGGGCTCGGCGGAAGTGATTCGAGCGATGATTTCGCTCTGGTTGGGCTGGCCGGGCACAATCGCCGGTACGCCGCTCCTATCAGCCGTCGCCCCTGCAAAAGTGTCGAGCCGAAGGCCATCGTCGCCGCCGCCTTGCCCTCGACGCGCTGCCGCATCGGGACCATGGCACCGCACGCAACGATTGGACAATATCCCCTTGATGTCGCGAGTGAATGATGGTGTCGCTCGCAAGACAGGGGCGTTTTCAGCCACCACCTGCCTAGCCATTGCGAAGACGCAAACACACCCAATCATCAGACACAGCAAAAAAAAGAGTTCTTTTCGGGATGTGATCATGCCAAGATACCCTTGAGTACGGTGGCCCCCTCAACGCCGGTAAGTTTGGCGTCGAGTCCCTGAAATTTCACGCTGAAGGCGTCATGTTTGATGCCGAGTTGATGCAGCATTGTGGCGTGCAGATCGTGCACGGTGCAGGTGTTGTCTACCGCAGCATAGCCCAACTCGTCACTGGCACCATACACAAGCCCCCCTTGGATGCCGCCACCGGCGAGCCATACGCTCATGGTCTTATTGTGATGGTCGCGGCCGTTCCCCCCCTGAGACATCGGGGTCCGACCAAACTCACCCGCCCAGACCACGATTGTGCTCTCGAGCATGCCGCGTTCCCTCAAATCCTTGATCAGTGCCATGCAGGCCCTGTCTATCTCATCGGCTTTGAGCTTTATTCCGTCCTTCACGCCACCGTGGTGGTCCCAGTCTTTGTGATAGAGCTGAATGAATCGCACACCTCTCTCGGCGAGCCTGCGGGCCAGCAGGCAGTTGGACGCAAACGACCCGTCCCCCGGTTGGCAGCCATAAAGTTGAAGCGTCTGTGGGCTCTCGTTTGTCACATCCATCAATTGTGGCACGCTGGCCTGCATCGCAAAGGCCATCTCGTACTGAGCGATCCGCGTGGCAATCTCAGGATCGCCTGTGATCGCATCGTGCTGTGCGTTGATCGCATTGATGGCCATGATATCGGCCCCCTGCCGCTCCCGCGTGATGCCAAGGGGATTGGCAAGGTAGAGCACCGAATCCCCCTTCGAGCGAAGCTGCACGCCCTGATATTTGCTTGGCAGAAATCCGCTGTTCCACTGTCGGGCAGCGATTGGCTGGTTTTGGCCGCCCTTGCCTAGCGACGTGAGCACAACGAATCCGGGCAGATCGGCAGCGGATGGATGAGACTTGT
>CAIRDU010000009.1 GCA_903877395.1 uncultured Planctomycetaceae bacterium | reverse complement strand
TTTCCCATGGAACCTGAAAACGACTCACCCCAGCCGCGAGCGTCGTGGCGAGGCAAGTCTCAGTCATCGAGTAAGCCCCGCTCGCCGGACAAGCCCGTTGTGCCTTTGCCTACGCCCGTCCGCTCGTGGGGTCGCGAATCGTGGCGAGAAAAGCCCGGCGCAAGAACCCGTACCCTGCAGTCAACCCTGCTCCTTGGGCGCCGCATAGGGCTTTCCGTCATTGCGATTGCGTTAGCAGTCACGCTGATCTGGATCCTTTTATCGATCAAACATCGAGTGCCGATCGTTGCAGTATTTGCCACGACATACCGCGCGCCTTTGGGTCCGATCGTGATGGCCGAAGAGGATCGGCAGCAACTCCAAAAGCTGTCACGGTCGGCAGGAAGCTTGTTTCATGGGAAACCGGCTCTCTTCGTCGATGAAAGTCAGTCGCTCATCGATGGAAATGCAAAAACAATCTCCACCACGCTTCAAAACCGTCTCGCTGCGGTGCGGCCCGGTGGGCCAAACAATAACATGGTTGTGCTTTACCTTTCGATGCTCGGCACGCTCAATCAGGATGGAAAACCCTGTCTGATACCCCCTGAAACATCCTCGATATCCAGTCGCGATGAGGACGAATCGTATCTCTCGCTGGAAACTTTGCTGAGTGCGATCCGTGCAGCGCTGCCGGCGCGCGTCGGCATTCTGGTTGTGCTCGACGCCTGCCAGCCTCGCAATCAGTGGCCACTGGGAGTTTTAGATGGCGGCTTTGCCCCCGCAGTGGAAGCCGCAGTGGAGGCCGCCGCGCACCAGCGACTGTGGGTGCTGGTGTCTGCGGGACCAGGCCAAGTCACGCACTGGAGCGACCTGGAGTCATCCACGCCTTTTGCACGTGAGTTTACGATCGGCTTCGAAGGTGCCGCTGATAATAAGCCCACTGGCAACCGAGATGGCAAGGTCGATCTCGGCGAGTTGGCGGCCTATGTCACGGACGCTGTCGATCGCTGGACGAATACCAACCGTGGAGAACGTCAAACGCCTCAGATTTTTCCAGCGATCAGCCCCACTGCGCATGCCGTACCGCTGGCATGGACAACTTCATGGAATCCGCCCACCACTGCCCACATTTCAGTCGATGCATTGCCCAGAATCGACCACGACTGGTGGCTTGAGTCGCACTGGAAAACTGCGGCGATTCTTCGAGAAACCGTGATCATGGAAAGGCCGGGCCTGTGGCAGCAATACCAACAACTCCTTTTGAGGGCCGAGATTCTGCGCAGTGCTGGTGTTGCCTACTCAGACCATTTGCTGCGACTGGAAACAATGGTCGAGCGAATCGAGAACGACCTGCGAGTCTCACGATTTGACGCGGCAGGGAATCTGCCATCATTTCGCCTGCAAGCATTGGTCGAAAGGAATGCGAGCCTCCTGCCGGAGGAATCCGAAGCACTCTGGAAAAAAGCACTGGAACAATACGTTCTCTCGCCACCGACCGTTCCTGCGCCCCAGCTTCAAAACAAGCCCACAACAGACCCTCAACTCTGGATGCTGCGGGCCAGAATCGCCCGCGACTGGTTGGTTGAGCAGGTCGAAGCAGGCAACGCCATTGATCGCACCATGCTCGGGCGATTGCTGGAATCGATCGGACATAGGCCGGATCAAGACGGTGTTGAACCACTTTCGCTGCATCTGTCTCGCATGCTCTACCAGTGGGTTGACCATCGAGTGTGGACCGACGCTCCCTCGCTGGCTGGAAAACTAGTGCGACTGGCGAGTCGGGCACAAGATGCCCTCTATCCGACCGACGTGCGTACCGATGCGATTATGCGAATTTTTACGCCGCAGATCGAGGCCCGAAATAAAATGCGGTTGGCTATCGATCTGACTTTTGTCGGCGATCCAGCATCACTCGCCCATGCCGCCCAACTCGTAGAGGAAAGCGACCAGCTTTTCAACCAGGTGCTGGCGATGAGCGATCTTGCCTCCCGCGCACTTCGCTATGCCGACACTGTGAATAGCGACTTGCCTTGGCTGACAGCATGGTGGGTAGGAGAAATGAGAGTGCTGGCAATCTCACAAGAATCTCGCACAAAGAACGACTTGGATCCAACCGCGTTTCGCTTTAGTAAAATCAACTGGGAACAGCTCTTTGAAACACAAAACGAGCTGAACCAAGTGTTGCAGCAATCCTTTGATCGTTCGGCACAATCCAATGCAAAGGTGACCGATCGCCAGATTATGCAAGCGGTCTCTGTGGCACGCGATCGACTGGAATTGCTCTATCAGCCGTTGCAAACAGCCTATGCAGACACCTGCGAGAATCTCGCAACGGGCGCTCCTGACACAGCACAAACACTCGGATCCATTGAACGAGTCTTAGCGGTGCCTCTGATTCAAGGCACGGATCGCATGCGGCTCTTGAGGCGGTCGTGCGATCTCAAAAGGCGATTCCTCATCGCCACCGGTGCACCGAATATCGAGAAAGAACTGCGGGGCCAGCCTGCCGGTGGGACGAAAGAGGCCGTCGCTGGCTGGGTGAACTGGCGAGAAACTTTCGTACATCCGCTGGTGCCAATTATTTCAGGACAAACCGTCGGCGAAGGGGGTATTCCTTCCGATAGCGTTGCTTTTGCAAAGACGGCTGGAATGCAACTGTTCGCCATTCGAGACGCTGCTAGATCGCTTCCGGCGGCGATTGCGGAATTTGAGCGAGAAAAAGCTCGCGTGGAATCACGCGGCGATGCTGGGGAGCTGACTCATGCATCGTTCATTGGTGATGAGGAACTCTTTGCTCGGCGACTGGCCGCCATCACCGGCCACCGATTGAGTCTCGAAGAGGTGCCCATCGTGCTCAAGAATCTTGCTGCAGCGTGGCACGACCGACTCCTCTTTGCCGCCACCAGCCGAATCGAAGATTTTTGGGCAGCTATCTCTGCCGATGAGACACCGTGGTATTTCAAGTCTGCTCGTCACATGCTCGAAACATCGGTCGACATTGTCAGGTCGACAGGGATTTCTCACGGTGATTCTCGCCGCAGAGAGCTTGAGCAACGGTTACTCGACCTGCATGAACGATCGCTTGAATACGCGACGCTGGAGCAGTCGCCGAATCGAATTATTTTGTTTCCGCCCGATTTTCAGTCTGACGTTCCGGCGAATCGCGTCCGTCTTTCGCCTGCCCGCGGCGTGCCAGCGGGTATCGCTTCGCTCTGGTTGGCGCCGTCTGTCAATGCGGCACCGTTGGTCGTGGCAAAGGCCGTCACCAACACCCCCGATGACCTGCTTCGAAAGCCCGTTGCACGGTTGCCTTTTCCTATTGGTGCCGATGAACAAACAACCGAACTTGAATGGAAGATCGATTCATCGGGCGCAGACTTCTTTTCGCAGGCCGAAGAGAGCGTGCTCGATATGGTGGTTTGGTACCGCGGTCACAGGATTGTCAGAGGACTGCCGGTGATGAAGGCCGATGCGGTTCGCACGATCGAATGGAACTCGCTTGCGCCGCAGCAGCCTCGTGTGACGGTGCGCGGCGATCTGCCGAGGAATCAGTCTGTCGCAATTGTTTTTGACTGCTCTGGCAGTATGGGTCAGAAACTTTTGGACGGCCGCACCCGAATGGAAGCCGGCCGCGAAGCGCTCTTTGAGGTACTCGATCTGATTTCGAAAGCTGGCGGCTGGAATGCGTCGCTGTGGCTCTACGGCCATCGCACACAGTGGTCGCGGGATACCGGAGGCCGCTATAAGGCCGGACTGACTGCTGCTGGCATCCTCGTTCGCGACACAACCGTCAAGGATGGAAAGCCGTTCTCGCTGCTGCCTGGAAACGATGTCGAGCAAATCATCGACATGCAGCCGCTGTCTCCTGTGGAAGTGCTGCGCATCCGCTCGCTTGTGGATGCGATCAAACCGGGGGGAGAAACGCCGCTGTATCTTGCGATCAACGAAGCCCTGCGAGCCGATTTTGCAGGTCCAAACCCAGGCCCTGGTCATATCCTCGTCGTGACCGATGGGGCAAACGATCAAACGGGCGGCACGATTAC
>CAIRDU010000008.1 GCA_903877395.1 uncultured Planctomycetaceae bacterium | reverse complement strand
TTCCCGACGAGGAGCCCCCCGTTGCTGCCCCCCTTGATGCCCAGATGTTTCGGCGATGTCACCTTGCGGGCGATAAGATCTTCGGCCACAGCAATAAAGTCTTCATAGGCACGAGGTCGGTTGGCCTTCAGTGCCGCCTGATGCCAGGCTGGTCCGAACTCGCCTCCGCCGCGAATATTGGCGATCACATAAACCCGTTTGCGTTCCAGCCAGGCTACGCCGGTAATCGGTTCGTAGGTTGGCACCAGCGGAATTTCAAAACCGCCATATCCATAGAGGAGCGTGGGAGTTGACCCGTCAGCAGGCAGATCCTTCGGGCCAATTTGGAAATACGGAATACGAGTGCCATCCTTTGAGATCGCTTCATATTGAACGACGCCCAAGCCTTCGGTCTTAAAGAAAGAAGGGGATTGCTTGAGGCGATCCAGCGAGGCAGTCCCGGCAGTTCCCAACGAGAGAGTCGCTGGCTGCAGCGAACTGGCAGTGACCAGAAAGTAGTCGTCGCTTTCAACGTCATCGACGGGTATCGCGCTGGCTGTGCCGTAGGGAGGGATTCCCGGCAACGATTCCTTGTTCCACATGCCGTCCTGAAACGCCAGCGAGATCAGTCGGCTGCGCACGTTGTCGAGTGTGGTCAAAATGATCCGATTTCGCGTGCCAGCAAACGCCGCCAGCGATGTGCGTGGGGTGGGTGAGAAGAGCACATAGAACGTGCGATCGCCTGCCAGAAAGCTTGTGAAGTTGATGGCCAGAAGCGAGCCTGCCTGATGCGTGAGTTCCCCAACATTCCAATCGCTACGGAGTTCGATCAGTAACCATTCGCGGTGCACCATCGCAGTAGCATCGTCTGGCTTCTGGATCGGAACCAGCGAGCCATCGCGGCGAAGGAATAACTTGCTCGAATAGAATGTCATCTGACGCGAGACGAAATCGCGTTCAAAGCCGGGAGTCAGGTCGCGAAAGGCCCCAACGCTCATGTCCTCTGGATGGCCCTCAAATATGAGCGTGGCCTCAGCCAGTGAGGTGCCGCGAATCCACTCTCGCACGGTGCGGGGATAGCCGGAGGTGGTAAGCGACCCGGGGCCAAAGTCGGTGGCCACGAACAAGCTGTTGGCAGTGCGCCAAGCCACGCGACTCTTCGCCTCCGGTAGGATGAATCCTCCGTCCACGAAAGCGTTATGAGCGAGGTCAAATTCTCGTACGACGTCAGCATCGGCGCCGCCCCGCGACAGCGATACGAGGCAGAAGCGGTCCTGCGGTTCGAGCACAGATGCACCGTGCCAGACCCAGTTTTCCTTTTCCTTGGCAGCAAGGGCATCTAGGTCGATCACCTGTTCCCAGGCGGGATTTTGTTTTCTGTATTCGTTAAGAGTGGTGCGCCGCCACACACCCTTTGGGTTTTTTGCATCCCGCCAGAAGTTATAAAAGTGGTCGCCGATCTTGCTGATCATGGGGATGCGATCCTGCGAATCAACGATCGAAAGGATCCGCGATTCGAGTGTTGCAAATGCTTTACCGCACGCTAGTGCCCCAACGCTTTCGGCATTGCGAGCCCGCACCCAGTCGAGTTGTCGTTCGCCTGTGACATCCTCAAGCCACAGAAAAGGGTCGGCTGGCTGTTCGCTCTGCGGACTGTCAGACATGGCTGGCATGGCGGGCGTTGACATGGCGATCAAAAGGCTCCAGAGCAGGGGGTAAAATGGGACACGTAAAAGGCATTGCATAAAAACGTGCGCTCTGGTGCGATGGGTATTGGCAGAATGGCAACATCAGGACCGGGTGTGGCCGGCGCCCACGACGATGTATTTGTACGTCGTCAGTTCGCGGATGCCGCAGGGGCCACGGGCATGCAGTTTGTCGGTGGAGATGCCAATCTCTGCACCCAGTCCCATCTCGCCACCATCGTTGAATCGCGTGCTGGCGTTGATCATCACCACAGCCGTGTCGACCCTCCCGGCAAATCGATCAGCTGCAGCCGTATCGGCCGTCACGATTGAGTCGGTGTGCCGGGAGCCGTAGCGGTTGATGTGATCAATCGCCGCATCCACAGAATCCACCACCGCCACGGAGATCTTTGGGCCGAGATACTCCGCTGCGAAGTCGGTTTCAGTGGCGATCCCAGCCGTGGGCACAAGCAACCGGGTGGCTGCATCCCCAACGATCTCAACGTGGTGCTGCCCGAGGGTCAGAGCGATCGTGGGCAAAAACATCGCTGCGACCTCTCGGTGTACCAGCAGCGATTCGGCTGCATTGCAGACGCCCATTCGCTGGCATTTGGCGTTGATCACAATCGCTTCCGCCATGGCTAAATCAGCCGTGCGATCGACGTACACATGGCAATTGCCGCTGAAGTGTTTGAGCACCGGCATCCTCGCCTCGGAGCAGACTCGGCGGATGAGCGACTCACCACCGCGAGGAATGACGATATCGATCAGGTCGTCCATTGCCAGAAAGGCGCCCACGGCATCGCGATCAGGTGTGTCGACGAGTTGCACGCAGTCAACGGGTAGGCCGCTGGAGTGGATGGCCTTTCTCAAGCTGACGGCGATTTGGGCACTGGAGTGGGCCGCCTCCTTGCCGCCCCGCAGAATAATCGCGTTGCCGGCAGCCAGCGACACTGCCGCCGCATCGGCCGTGACGTTGGGCCGCGACTCATAAATAAAAAACACGACTCCCAGTGGCACCCGTACCTTTCGAATATCCAGACCGTTGGGCCGGGCCGTGTGTTCTAGCACTTCTCCAACAGGATCGGGCAACGATGCCACGGCCTCGACTCCCGCCGCAATGCCCTCGATCCGCTTGGGGTCGAGAGTGAGTCGGTCAATTTCTGCGGCAGTCAACCCAAAGCTGGGCGAGTTGGCCACGTCGAGCTTGTTGGCAGACAAAATCTCTGCGGCATCGGCACGGATTTGTGCGGCGGCTGCCCTCAGGCACGCTTTTTTTCTTTCACCCGCCACGCCGGCCAGATCAATGGCCGCGCGGCGGGCGCGGACGGCAATATCGCGGCAGTGCTGGGCGAGCGAACTGGCCGAGGCGAGAGTCGAAGCGGTGGCCATGAAGTGTGTCCTTTCATCGCAAGGGTGAGTGTCAAGCGTAGCACAGTGCTGACTAAAAAAAGAAGTTCGTTCAGCGATCGCGACGCTGGTGCCCTCTCGCTAGGGCGATTCAACGCTGTCACCACAAGCAGTGGGCACAGATCGCGAGCCATGACGGGATGACATCATGACGCCATGACTGCGTGAGCCCGAGGTGACTCATTACGCGCAAAAGAGTTCAATCGCACTGCGTACCAAGCCCACGGCGTGAACACGCACGATCTGGATGCCCTCAGCAGCCAGCGCACAGGCCGCCCCCGCCGTGCCGCCGTCGAGATCTAGTTCTGTGACTGGCCGCCCCAGCCTAGTTTCCAGCAGATTTCCGATAAATCCCTTGCGAGAATGACCAATCAGGATCGGCACGCCAAGGCTCAGGAATCGGCCTGCATGGGCTATCAGTTCGAGATTGTGGGCGTGCGTCTTGCCGAAGCCAATGCCGGGGTCGAGACATATTTTTTCAAGCGGCATGCCCGCAGCGAGAAACGCATCCCGTCGAGTTGCCAGAAAGGCCAGAATCTCGCTCACGGCATCGGTGTATCGGGGCGCTGTCTGCATCGTCTGCGGCGTGCCTTGCATGTGCATCGCGCAAATACCCGCGCTACTTTCTAGGGCCACGTGAAGCATGTCGGGATCACCCGCAAGTCCAGTGACATCATTGATTATCTCTGCCCCTAGGTCGAGGGCCTGCCTCGCTACCGATGCCTTCGAGGTATCGATCGACACAGGCACTCCCGCCATTGCAGCCAATTGCCGCACAACCTCACCAACGCGACGGATTTCTTCGTCGGCCATCACGGGCGTTGAGAATGGTCGCGTGCTCTCGCCGCCGACATCTAGGATGTCGGCGCCTGCGGCCACAAGATCCATTCCGTGGGCGATCGCTGATTCGATATCGCTGTTCCGTCCACCGTCGGAAAAACTATCGGGCGTAACGTTCACAATCCCCATTATCAGTGGACGGCGATTGCGTGAACTAGGGTGCGGCAGTTCCAGTCGCTGCGTGCGCAAACTCCAGTGCGTAGGGAATTGATCGGGAGGCATGCACGCAACTGTACCAGCCCCGACGATCTCCTTCACCACGGCTCTTCCATCAGGGCTACAATCTGCTGGGCCATTTTAATAATGCCCTCCTGCTGGGCGCTAACGACCGAGCGGCCATATTCGGGCACCAGCATCGCCGCCTGCCCCACATCAACGCTTGCTGCTGGCAGTGGCACCGAACCCGAGGAAAGCACCGCGCCGCCCCGATCGGCCCACGTGACAAGCACTTGGATATTCATCTCCACCATTCGCGACTGATCGCTAGGGCTTTCCACGACCATTCGCTTCGTGTCGGCCACGATACGCCCAGTGAGCACACTGTCGGCATCTGGTGAACCGACCACCTTGAAGGGGGTCCGTTTTTCGATCTCCTTGCAGACCGCCTCGGTGAGGCGTTCCCCCATGTCGATGCCAGGCGTCGTGCGGAAGCTGTCCGACTGAAACATTGGTACGTAGACGGTGCGTACGTTGGGTGCGTAGAGAGTGTTGTTGCCGAATCGATACGCAGCACATCCACCGCAGAAGAGCAGCGAGCAGGGCATCACCACGAAGAGGAAGAGTCGAAAGGCGTAGGCAACTCGCGCGGCCATGGTGAGAATGTCCGTTTAGCGCAACGGGGCGCCGGCCCCAGAGGTGTCTTCTCTTGCGATGACGGCGTCTGCTTCGGCCATCGCGTCGAGTTCGGCCTCTTTCAAAGAATCTGGATTCAAAACCCGCGTGAGCATGGGGAGTGGATCGTCGGAGACATCCTCGCGGCCCTGCAGAATCTCGAGTTTTTCACGAGCTTTTTGGGCCAAGAGTGTTTGCGGACGGTCGCGAGCGATCAAAGCGTAGTAGATTCTGGCCGACGAGTAATGCTTTCCTTTGGCGTAGAACTCGGCCCGATTCCAGTGTCGCAGAGCCTGTTGTGCCGCGATCTCAGCCCGGGCCTTCACGATGCGTTCCTGCTCTTCTGAGTCGAGTTGATCGGGAAACTGCACAAACGTCTGGTCGGCCAGTATTTCAGCCTCGTCGAGCACCCCCCCCTCGTAGGCCGGTCCCTGATAAGCCCGCAGTTTTGCCTGAAGTCCAAGCAAATGCGCCTGTAGCAGGAAGTCGCTGTCGGGATATTCGCTGCGAAGCAGTCCATAAAAATAATCGGCATCGATCCATTGACGCTCGACAAAGTGAGCGTTGGCCTGTGCCATGATGCTGTCGTCAGCGAGTGAGCCGCGAGGATCGTTGATTCTGACGTGGTCGAATGTTTTGATGGCCCGTCCACGGGTATCGAAAAGGGGCCGACTGCGGTCCACGAGATTTGGCACGATGGTCCAATAGCTATTTTTCTGATCGAGCGCAATCCAATACTGGGCCATCACAAACTGTCGCTGTGCAATCCGGTCGAGATACCGCGTGTTAGCGTATTTCTTGACCAGTTCGTCGTAGCAATCCTCCGCCTTCGGGTACTTGTCAGTGAAAAAGAAGCATTCGGCCAGTTGCCAGAGGGCGTCTTCCTCAATCGTGGAGTCGGGCCAGCGATCGGCTGCAGCCTTATATTTGGTGGCTGCCTGGGCATACTTTTTTTCGCGGAATAACGCATCGCCAGCGGAAAGCAACTGCCGCGCAACCGGCTCGTTTGGGCCACGGCCAACTACTTTCTTCCATCGCTTTTTTATGTTGTCGCCTTTGAAGTAGTCCCAGCCTGCGTCGGTGTCGACGGGTGTGTACTCCGATGAAATGACAGAGGATTCGTCGTCTTCTCCGAGTGCGCCCGCGACTTGCTTCTCTGGGTCGGCATCTTTCTTGGCCCACGGCATGGAAGGCATGGAAGGCATCTTAAGCGTGGCGCAACCGGTTGCCGTAACGGCGCAGCCGATCAGCCCTGCTAGGAGTGGCCCGGCATGGCGATGGCTGTGGCGAAAGAATGCGTTGGGTTGGAGCATGGAGTGGGTGTGATTCACGAGGGGCGGGCTCCATGCGGGCGTAGGCTGGACGACAGCAACGGGGCAACCTTCAGGCGACGGCCGACGAAATGGGTGAGAAAAGTATTCATGACGGCTCGCAGTTCTCCTGCAACGCGTGGAGGGAGCGAGAGAGTGCGCCAGAAGTCAGTCGGTGCGGCAAGGTGTTGAAGGGCAGCCATACATTCGCATGAAACCGAGGCAACTGCGTGTTTTCCTGGACGGCAGCGGCCGCATAACGCCCCACCATCGAGCATGGCAAATGGCGTCCGAACGGCGATGTCGATCGGCGCACGGCATTCGGCGCAGCGATGCAGGGCCGGGCTATGCCCGATGATTCGCAGCATGGCAAGCTCCGTGTGAACGACCAACGGTCCAATCGTTTCTTCGCCACCGGCATAGTCCGAGAGTTCCAGCAGTGTTTTTTCGGAGACATCAAAAAGTTCTGGCTGTGGGTCCGCATCAGCAGTAAGCACATCCAGCAGTTCAGCGACGTACATGCCGCCGTGAATCGCTAGTAGGCTCGCGCCCACCCGAAACCGATGGTCGAGACGGGCTTCGGTCAGCAAGTCGAGTCCACCTGAGGATTTGCAGAGGACGAGTACCTGACAGATCGAAAGCAGGTCAAGGGCGGCGTCGAATGCGCTTTTTGGCCGCCACGCGCCCTTTGCCAAAGCCCGCAGCTTGCCGAATTCGCGCGTAAATAAGGTCACCACGCAGCTGGTTTCACTGAAGGGCACCGTGCGGATGACGATTGCGTGTGCCTGTTCTGCGGCCATGGATCAGCTTAGCCTTGCAGCCGTTGGATGCGCACCAGATCGATCCGCCGTCGGGTGGCAGCCAACACCTCCATCGCCACGCCGTGCGATTCGATCCGCTCGCCCACTTCGGGAATGCGTCCGCATTGATGGAATACAAAGCCACCGATGGTTTCGTAGTCGGCTTCTTCGGGAAGCGAGACTCCCATTCGAGCATTGATCTCACCGATTCGCACCTGCGCGCGAGCCTCGTAGCTATCGGCTGTCACCATGCGGATGCCGTCGGAGAAGGCCTCGTCGTGTTCGTCAGCGATCTCGCCCACGATCTCCTCGAGTGCATCTTCAATCGTCACAAGACCAGACACGCTGCCAAATTCATCAGTGACCACGGCCATATGCGTGTGAGTGCGCTGGAACTCTCGCAGCAGTTTCTGCACGCTCATCGATTCAGGAACAAAATACGGCGGACGCAGAAGCGTTCGGATTTCGTGCTTTGCTGCCGGAGCGGTTTGTCCGATGGCAAGGGTTTCGGCCAGCTTGGTGAGGAGTTCCCGCGTGTGCAGAATCCCGACAACATCGTCGGTTGCCCGGTCCCAGACCGGTAGGCGCGTGTGGCCGCTTTCCGAGGCGAGTTGCACTGCTTCCTCCCATGAAGCGGCCAGCGGAATCGAGAACATTTTTGTGCGAGTCGTCATGATCTGCGACACACGCACTTCGTTGAGATCCATCACTCCTTCGATCATATCGCGGGCAGTTCCACCCAGTCTGCCTTCACGATGCGCCTCGTCGACCACGAGTCGGAGTTCATCTTGAACATTCTGCGGCGAGGCCTCTTGGCCCCGGCGGCCGAATGCCCTGCCAAGGATAGATGCCGCACCGCCGAGCATCCGTACCGCGGGCGAGAGCACAAGGACCAGCGGATGCCAGAGCATCCAGGTGGCCACCACAATCCATGGTCCGGCAAACTTCGTCACCAGCATCGGCACTACCACGAGCACGAGCCACACGATGCCAATCCAACCTGCCACAGCGGAGAACTCGAGCACGGACGATCGCTTTGGGATGGCTAGGAGCCCCCGGGAGGCCAAGAGCGTCGCCACAACAGCGGTGACGACCACGATCGTTGCTGCGATAAACGCAATCGCCTCGCTTCCAGCCACAATCTCGTCGTAGCGTTCTGGCTGGCCTCGCCGGCGACAGAGTTCTTGGATTTGATGCCGCTGCGCGCCGCGAACCGCTCGAGCTTGCACTGCAGCTACGCAGGCTAGCAGCAGAAGCAGCATCGCCGAGTTGACACCGAATGTAGCACCCGAGAGCGTGGGACCGAGATTCATCATCGCTTTCGTGTAAAACGTGTTCGAGGTGGAACTGGTAGCCCGATGATTTTCAGGAGCGATCGCTCGCGCCCCCGCATCTTCCGTCTATCGGCCGGAGAGAGATCATCGTATCCGCTGAGGTGTAACAGGCCATGGATCACGTAGTAGGCCAGTTCCTGCCGGGGAGTCCAGCCGAATTCGCGGCTGACGCGAGTGGCTGTTTCCGTACTGACAACGATGTCGCCCCAGAGAAATCGGCCGCGAATGAGGTCGCGACGCCGGCTTTTTTTGGCCAAGCCGGGCGGATGGTTGTCTGTGTGATCAAACGTGATCACGTCAGTCGGCCCTAGCAGTCCGAGCCACTCGTCGTGTACTGCGGCTATTCGCTTGTCATCGACCAGCAGGATGCTGATCTCGGCCTGCTCGATCCCCTCTGCAACGAGTGCTCGTCGGACGAGCCGTTCGAGCCAGGCTTGGCCTACCCGGAGAATCTTCTGACGGTCGCTGATGTCGACCGAGACTGCGACTGGCTGCTGGCGGCTGAAAGCACGAAGCACTACGCCGTCCTCTGGTCAGGGTATTTAACGCGACCGTGATAGACCGCAGTGAGGCTCTTGACCAAGCTCTGTTCGATGAGATCAAGTTCTTCGAGCGTCAGTCCGCATGCGTCGAATTGACCATCCAGCAATCGCTTCATCGCGAGTTCATGCACAAGACTTGCGATTCGCGCAGGAGTTGGCTCGGTAAGCGCCCGGCTGGCGCTCTCGACTGCATCGGCGATCATCATCACGGCCGACTCTCGTGTGGTTGGCTTCGGGCCTGGATAGCGGTAGGTTTGTTCGTCGACGTCTGCAGCGTTGGGGTCGGCCTGCGAGCGTTCGGTCGCGCGGCGATAAAAATACTCCACAAGCGTTGTGCCGTGGTGCTCAACAATGAGGTCGACGAGAGGCTGTGGGAGGTTGTATTGTCGGGCTAACTCCGCCCCTTCCTTCACGTGGGCGATAATGATGAGCGTGCTCATGGCTGGCACGAGCGATTCATGGCGGTTGGCCTGCTGCCCTTGGTTCTCCACAAAATAGGCCGGCTTCAGCATTTTGCCGATATCGTGGAAATAAGCGCCGACTCGCACCAGAAGCCCGCGGGCGCCGATAGCCTCGGCCGCTGCCTCACCAATGCTTGCCACGTTGATCGAGTGGTTGTAGGTGCCTGGCGCCCGGCGGACGAGTTCTTGTAGAAGCGGATGGGCGATGTCGCCAACCTCTAGCAAACTCAGATCGGTCAACACCCCAAACGACCGTTCAATAAATGGCAGAAGGCCTGTCATGAGAAAGCCTGCCAGTAAGGTCCACACGCCCGTCCTGCCCGCCTCGTAGAGCAACTGCATGTCCAGTGGCCGTTCCTCAAGCAGGTGCGCACCGATCTGTGTGGCCAGCACGACGGAGCCCGCCCATAGGCCGACATAGATCAGCTTGCTGCGGCTTCGAATTCTCCCCATCCAAAAAATCATGGCGGCGGCTGCCGCAACGAGCGTGACATAGTCGGCGAGTCCTCGGCCCAGGCCCACTACCACAACTAGGGCCACTTCGGCGGACAACAGCAGCGAGAGATCTTCATCGTAGGCAATTGCTACGGTCATTGCGAATACGAGCAAAGGCAGTATCTCAGCCCGCCAAGCGTCGCCCGCGGCAAACATGCAGAGCACTACGGTCGCCACAGCGAGCCCCAGTAGCGTGGCTACATGCCCGAGGTCGTCGAGCACCTCGCGGTGGTGGAGGTGGATGTAGAAGCCTGCCAGCGTGAACATAGCCACAAACAGGCCAAACATCGCAACCGCGCGGCCAGCCCGTTGCCGAGCCTCCTGCTGCCGCACAAATTCATCATGCTCGCGGCGCAGGAGCACAAGATCGTCAGTTGTGATCGGAGTGCCAGCCCCAGCCAAGAGATCGCCGGCGGCATAGCGTACGTATTGCTGGGATGTTTTTTGGATCGCATCCGTTTTTGCAGTGGCCGTACTGTCCCGGTCGATTTCAAGTGAACCCGAAAGCTTCGGTTCGATCCATTTAAAAACGCGGCCGGCAAAAGCCCCAGCACCAAGTTCTTCTTCGAGTCTTGCCTTGAGTTGCACCTTCGCTTCGCCGAGCAATGCATCGGCCACTTGTACGCGAGTCATCTCGCCGCTATTGCCCAACGGGTGGACGTCAATTTCGGTTTGGCTGCCCTCATCGATTCCATGCTGAATCTTCTCAAGCACACCGACTTTTTCCACATCGGCAAAAGCACGGTCAATCGCCTTATCGAACTCGAGCTGTTTGCCCTTGGTATCCAGCTGCGAGCGAAACTTCTGAAAGATCTCCTCGGCAGCCACAACAATCTCGGGAGGGAGTTTTTCAGCAGTGGTCTCTTTGGCAGGTTGTTTCTCAGGGCCGACCAGCCCCTTTCCTTCTGCGGACGCGGCGTCTGATGCATCGCCCGATTTGCTCTCGGGCGGTTCGGGAGCCACGGGAGGCTCTTTGGCGGCCGCTGCATCGGCCTGAATCGGGGGAGGGAGGGCCTCAAGAGCCTCGGCTGACTCTGGGGCAAACTCCAGCCACGCATCCCGAGAGACGGCGGCGAGCGTGTCGGCGGCTGCGATTTCAGCGGCCCGATTTTTGAGGCCATCTCGCAGCCGCACTACTGGGGATTTATCTTGGGAATAGACGACTCGCACTTGCGCTGCAGCGCGTGCTTGAGCTGCCCGCGTGCGTTCCACGTCAGGCTTTTCAAATGGGACTCTCGCTACGATGCCTCGCGGCACGACGAATCCCTCGCGAAATGGGAGGGGTTCGGTCCAGCCGTGGAGCAGAATGAGTAGCACAATTGCACCCGACAGGCAGATGGCCAGCCGGACCAGCACTTCCGCTCGCGAGATTCGCTGGAGGAGCATTCCCCAAAAACCCTGTGGGCCTTCAACAGAGGCGCCGCGTTTAGCACTGCGTCGATAGGAAGATGGGGCGATTGGCATGGAGATTATAGAGTGTGTGGAGCGAGAATCTGTTAGCGATTGTGCCTGCGATCGTCTGGTGGCTCATCTCCGTCGTAGGCCTCAACGATTCTTTGCACGAGCGGATGCCGCATGATGTCGGTGCCCCCGAGTCGCACGCACGAGCAGCCTCGCACGCCTTGCAGTCGATGCATGGCATCAATTAGGCCGCTGGAGCGATTGGCAGGAAGATCGACTTGTGTCGTATCGCCGGAGATCACCATCTTGGAACCGATGCCCAATCGCGTTAAAAACATTTTCATCTGTGCAACGGTCGTGTTTTGAGCCTCGTCGAGGATAATAAAGGCTTTGTTGAGCGTGCGGCCTCGCATGTAGGCCAGCGGGATCATCTCAACGATATCTTGCTCGGTCAGCCGTTTAAGGAGTTCGTAATCCATCATCTCGCGGAGTGCATCCAAGAGCGGCCGCAAGTAGGGGTTGATCTTGGCCTGCAGGTCCCCCGGAAGAAATCCGAGATTTTCACCCGCTTCTACTGCGGGCCGGACGAGCACAATTTTTTGAACCTGCTCGGCCCGCAGAGCAGAGACCGCCATCGCGACGGCCAGGAATGTCTTGCCGCTGCCGGCGGGGCCGGCGCAGAGCACGACATCGTGTTCTCGAATCGCCGTGACGTACGCCGCCTGTCCGGCGGAGCGAGGCACCACTTGCCGGCCGGGTCGCTGCACCTCAATAGGATCGTGGTGTACATGCGGTTGGTCGCCTGTTGCCACTGATAAAAGTCGGGATACTTCTTCGACGTCTATTGACCCTTGCTCGCGTGCGATACGGTCGAGTTGTTCGAAAAGTTCTGTAGCACAGAGCACGGCGGACTCATCTCCCTCGATGTGAATCGAGTTGTCGCGAGCCGAAATCGTGACTCCAAGCGTCGAGCGAATGCGACGCAGGTGCTGGTCTCTCGGCCCCAAGATGGCCAGAAGTCTCTTCGAGTCGACTACCGCGATTGTCGTACGGGGCATCAGAGCCCGCGGCGAAATATGTCGCCGCCGGTCTCGAAAGGAAGGGATGGGAAAGCTCTTGGCTTATTATAGCCCAAAAAATGAAACACAGGCCCTTTTTGCCTAATTCCCTTGCATCCAGAGGAACCACGCTACTGGAGCGGCTAAAAGCAGTGAGTCGATCAAATCCAGCACGCCCCCGAGTCCGCCCAAGGATCGACCAGAATCCTTGGCCCCT
Organism: uncultured Planctomycetaceae bacterium; assembly: GCA_903877395.1. Classification (GTDB taxonomy): domain Bacteria; phylum Planctomycetota; class Planctomycetia; order Pirellulales; family UBA1268; genus BAIKAL-G1-2R. Next base: position 1,929 of record CAIRDU010000008.1, on the reverse strand, counting down.
AATTCTCGCTTGAACAACGACTCGGCTAGGTCGCCGCACATCCCGGCAATTCCCACAACGAATCCAAAGGTGATCCACCCACCCCACGGCTGCCACGGAAGATCCCAGCCAAGCCCCCCCAGTACAAGCCACGCCGCACCGAGCGAGCCAGCCAGCGAGGCTGCTGCGCCCTCCCACGTTTTGCCTGGGCTGAGCATCGGCACGAGCCGATGGCGACCAACGAGCGAGCCGACAAGGTAGGCAGCGATGTCGCCTACCTTCACGACGGCTACAAGGCTCACAAGCGGGATGATTCCAGCAGCATTGAGTGCGGTCTGCCCCGACCCATGTTTTGCGACGCACAGCAATCGCAGGCCGACGATGAACGCCAGTGGGAGTCCAATGAATGCCAGGCCCAGCACGCTAGCCGAAAGTCGCTCGATTGCCCGAGACTGCTCGCGATAGCAGAGGATCTCGTGAAGAAAGAGCGATGCTATCGCGGCGGTGAAAGCCACCAGAGCCCAGCCGAGAGCGACGACTGGCGATGCAGTGGATGGGTTTGCTCCAACTCCAAAGGCCTGCGAGCCAAAGGCCGCCGCAAGCGGGATGGCAATTGCCCCCAGCCGCAACAGCCAGCCGGGCAAGAGCAGATTTCGCAGTGCAAAGAGCCGCACCAATTCATCGATGCCGCCGACGGCCAGCAGTATCGCGATCGGCAGGAGCCACCACGCAGGCAGGCTGCCTCCCAGGCCGGTGGCATCCGCCCATGCCAGCGTAAGAAACAGCGTGGCGACAAGCGTGGCAACCACCACTCGCGACTTGCGCGTTGAGGGCGTGGCTGTGAGAGGCTGCGTCTGAGAAGCGTTTTTGTTCACGGCTGCGAAAGCCCCCCGAACCGGCGGTCTCTAGCGGCAAACGACGCAATCGCCGCATCGAGGTGCGACTCACTAAAGTCGGGCCACAGGGCATCGCTCACCCATAATTCCGAGTAGCTGATTTGCCAGAGGAGAAAATTACTCACTCGCATTTCGCCTGCAGTGCGTATGAGGAGATCGGGGTCGGGCATGCCGGCTGTGTCGAGGCGGGATGCCAGAAGGGCCTCATCGATCTGATCAGGTTGGATGCGGTGTTCACGCACATCACGGGCAAGTTTTTTTGCCGCATCCACGATTTCACCGCGGCCACCGTAGTTGATCGCGAGGCACAGTCGCATTCCCTCGTTGGCCTCGCAGGCCGCGACGGTGCGATCGATGGCGTCGAGTGTGGTGGTGGGCAGACCGTCGCGGTGGCCAATCATGGCTAGGCGAATCCGCTCCCGCATCAAGAGGGATTGTTCTTCGATCATGTATTGCTCAAGCAGGTGCATGAGGACCTGCAGTTCTGCTGCAGGTCGCCGCCAGTTTTCACTGGAAAGGCAATAGAGTGTGAGCTGTTGGATCCCCATGCGAGCACAGTGTTCGGTGATGCGTCGCACGCTGGCCACGCCGTGGCGATGCCCTTCGATGCGAGGGAGGCCTCGCTGCTGCGCCCAGCGGCCGTTGCCGTCCATGATGATGGCGATGTGTCGCGGTAGGCCGTCGCTTGCCGGCGATACAACGGAGAGCCGCCCGGGTTGTGCATCCGGCGTGCTGGCACAGGCAGGAATCGAAACCGATTCGCTCACGCGACCGTCGTCTTTCCACGCTGTTGGGAAGCTGTTGAGTGACCGTGTTGATCCAGAGCCTGACCGGGGACGGCATGAACTGGGCCGGTGTCTGTGGGTTGCTCGCAGAAAATAGTTTGCGAGCGATCCGGGCCAACCGACACAATCGACACGCGTCGACCGAGCAGTTCGGCGATTCGTGCTAAGTAGTTTTTGGCCGCTTGTGGCAGCGAGTCGTAGCTACGAGCACCCGTGAGATCTTCCTGCCATCCTGGAAGGGTTTCGTAGAGCGGCACGGCTTTTCGGAG
>CAIRDU010000007.1 GCA_903877395.1 uncultured Planctomycetaceae bacterium | reverse complement strand
GTAGAGACGAGCCGGGGGGGCGTTGCGCACTACAACGGGAACGTTGATCTCATGCGCCGACAAATCGACGTGCACCGTCATCGGAAGCTCTCGGAGGATTATGTGAATCATTCTGGGACGAATGGACGAGCGTCTGGTAGGCATCCCAAGCGGCAACCGCGATTACCACAGCCCCGATTGCTGCAAAAACAGGCCCCCAAGGGCTCGATCGTACGCGGAGTTTCGGAACAGACTGTCGCAGTCGCCGGCTGAATTCACTCCAACTTTCAACCGATAGACGTCCGCCTACGGCCACCACGCTCACGCTTCGCATCGATCCGTTACCATCGATCTGAAGCTGGAGGCCGCAAGTTGGGAGCCCTGCACTCTCGCCAGCCCACCGTGCCGCCGGGTCTAGCGACGAAACAATTTCAACCACCAGCGGCCGAAGTTGATCGACAGTGATATTGTACACCACTACCCTCGGCCGAGACACAAGAACGCACAGCGAAATCAAGAGCCCAAAAAGCAGCAGTACGATCGGCCAACTCCAAAGTGAATTCCCTGCGGCAGGACGCATAAGCGCCAACGGCCCTACCAGTGCCAATCCGGCAACACTCGAACCGAGCAAAATGCCATCCCACATCCCCGACACCACCAGCGGTCTACGACGGAGATGTGCCCAGCCCAACCCCAGCAGGTAGAGGCCCAGCGGCACCAAGGCAATCCACGGTGGCAGCGGGTCGGGAAACGTGCGTATCATTCGCGAATCATTTCTCTCTGCTACTTTTCAGATGCTCGTCTGCTTCTTTTTCAGTCGAGCTTGCTATCGCCTTAGCACGAGCCCGAGCAAAAAGAAGAGCCAGCCGATTTCGACTGACAACACAGTGAAAAATCCAAGCCACTCGCAACGCAATTCCAACTCCGATTGAGATCCTAGGGACCGATCGTCAACCACTTGAGACACTCTCTGGAACAACAAAAGACAGTCCGTGCACAAACGCCTCCTGAAATTCATAGACATTATGAAAATCTTCCCGCTTATCTCTGCGAGTCTTCCGCATCTGCCCGATCTCAATCATATTGAAGACAATCTCTCCCAGATCAGCGGTGCTTTGAACGCCCCATGTACCGAGCACTATGCGGGCGAGATAGCCGTATTGTTGCAGTGCATACTGCTTGGCTGCCTCGCAGAGCTGTTGCCCCGTGAGATGCCGCTCAATGGGCTTGCGTCTAGATTTTCGGGCCAGCGGCTTACCGGAAAATGACTTGCCTGGGAGTGCCTTGCCGGCAGCGGGTGGCTTCTCGGCCGGTGGCACCTGCCCACCTCGAGTCGGTTCGATGTCTTCAAGGGGGGGCTCCTCCCCGAGCCCCAGTGTGTCATGCGCAAAGGTCAACGCTTCCAGCACAAACAGATAGGCATCCAGCCTGTATCTTTGATCGCGAATCAGCAATTGGCCCAACGGATGGGCGGGGTCGACAAGCGCCATTGCAGTCTCGCAGCGGGTGATGGAAACAGGCTGTAGTATAACGCATTACAAACGGAACACACCCACCCCATTTTGTATCGGGGAAACCGTGACTCGGGCAGAGGAACGCGAAGAAATCGTGCTCCGGTGGGTTGATACCTCGGAGCATGGCACCACCCGAGTGGCTAAGACATCGAATCGCTTAGCCAGCACGAGGCAAGGGCGGCGGACCGGTAGGCTGCTGCGATGCGGCTGGTGGTGGGGAGGCCGACATGTCCTCGAGAATGAACGTATACCCCAGCGGTGTCATCGGCCTCGAGAAATCGCGAATCATATCGAGCCCCTTGTCGATGAGGTTTGTGCGGGGGTCGAACTGGTAGACATCACGATCCTGTCCGCCAGGCTTATAGATTTGCATGGCAAACGGCATGAGATCGCGTGCCTGTAGAATCAACTCGACTTTGGAAAAGTTCGCCCCGTCGGCTTGCAGCCGAGGCTGTGCCTCCAGCCAGATCTGGTCGGCTACGCCCGGCGGCGTAATGATCCGCATCCGATAGCGTTTTTTGAGAGTCTGAGCCTTCGCACCAAAGACAAAAGGCAGCGGCCCATCGCTGATTGCCTTGCCTTGCATTTCCGGGGGCAGCTTTGTCTCGCGGAGTTGGCGCTCGCTGTGCCGAAATTCATAGATGCTGGTGCCATTGCATACCCAGTGTTCTCCGGCTTCACCCACCCGCGTTTCGTACCGCTTGGTTTCCCCATTCCACTGCTTCGATTCCTTCACGCGAAAAAGGCCCTTGTCTGGGGCCGCATATTTAATTTCGCCCGTGCTCTCAGAGAATGCCAGTCGTTCACCGCCGGCATCGGCTGGACTCCAGGCGTTGTACTCCCATTTATAGAATCCACACGACCACGTTGTGACTGATGCGTTGCGAGCCTCCCACGCGACCAGCAATCGCTCGAGTGCTGCGGCCGCCTCCGGCGAGAGTGCCATCGCTGGCTGCACCGGTGCGACTGGCTGCGCACCACTGGGTGACGTCAGTGCGCAGGATAGAAGCAGCAAGCAAGCGGCGAGGCTGCGTGCAGTGAACCGCCGCAATTGAGTGCTAAAACAAATGCTGTGTGGCACGTAGTGGGCTCCGGAAAGTGAGGGCCGAACTGTAGCACCGCCGTCACCCCAGAGCGAGGCCGTTTTCATGCCTTCTGGAGAAGGCAGAAACACCGCAAAAGACGCAGGCCATGCATTGGAATAGACTTCTTGCTGAGCCTTTATGCCAAGCTACCTCGGACCGCGTGTGGCATCGGTGCTGCCGCACAACCCACCAACCAAGAGAAGAGCCAATGCTCGTTGCTGCGTTTTCCACTAAGCCCTACGACCGTGACGCTCTGCTCGCCGCATCGAGAGGCACAGATATTGAGTGGCGGTGGCACGAGACGCATCTGGGGGCCAACACTGCATTGCTCGCAGCGGGGGCAATGGCCGTCAACTGTTTTGTCAACGATAGCCTGAATGCCGCAACACTGGAGCAACTGTCGCACCTTGGCGTCAAACTTGTCACGCTGCGATGCGCCGGATTCAATCAAGTCGACTGTGCCGCTGCCGCCAGACTTTCGATTCCGGTCGTACGGGTGCCGGAGTATTCGCCCCATGCGGTGGCAGAGCATGCCGTCGCTTTGGTGCTGACGCTCAACCGTAAACTCCACAAAGCATTGAACCGCGTTCGCGAAGGCAACTTTGCACTCGACGGACTTCTGGGATTCGATCTCTTTGGCCGCACCGTGGGCGTCATCGGCATGGGCCGCATCGGCCGTTGTGTGGCTGAGATCTTCCTGGGATTTGGCTGTCGGATTCTGGCTCACGACCCGCATCCCGATGCCACCCTTGCGGCAAGGGGCGTTATCTACGTGCCACTCGAACAACTTCTGGCAGAGTCGCACATCGTAACGCTCCACTGCCCGCTCGTCCCGGCCACTTACCATATGATCAATGCCGAGCGGATCGCCTCTATGCAGCATGGCGTGATGCTCATCAACACCAGTCGCGGCGGACTCATTGATACAGCCGCCGTAATCCAATCGCTGAAAAGTGGCCAGATCGGCCACCTTGGGCTGGATGTCTACGAGGAGGAAGCCGACCTCTTCTTCGACGATCGAAGCAACTCGGTGATTCAAGACGATACGTTCATGCGACTGCTCACGTTCCCGAATGTTGTTGTCACGGCGCACCAGGCCTTCTTCACAAAAAACGCACTGGATGCCATCGCCGCACAGACTGTCCGCAACCTGCTGCACTTTCAGCGAGGCGAGCCACTGGAAGCAGTCGTGGCAGGCTGATCGGCCACACCTCGCAGTCAGGATTCCACTGCGGGTGTGCCTACGCCTACATCCCTACGCAGGGGCAGTCGCTGCGGCCCGCAACTCAGCGAGTTCACGCGCAAAGCCACCTGAGAGGATCGGAAATCGACACCATGTTTTGGGGTCGAGATTCTCGTCGTCCACATGGAACGATGGGGCATATCGCTCACGTTTCCACTGATTGCGGCTCCAGAGCGTGAAAAATCTCTCCGTCCACACCGCGAGTTGCTTGGGCGTGTGCTGTGGGAAATCAACTCTCAGCCGCTGCCAAGCTTCCAGCGGGGTCTGTTTATCGCGAATCGCAAAGCGTTCAACTGTATCCAGAACGTCATAGGGCATGAGATCTGCCTCATCCGTCTGGGCAGCGGCGCCCGGTCGCAGTTCGGCTGTCGGCGCCTGTGCATTGACAGCCGCGAGTGCCGGAATCGGCCCGACTCCCTCGGGGCCAATTGTCTCCAACCAGCGGAGCCAGCGACGCAGATAAGCCTTATCAATACCGGCGAGTGGCGCGATCCCCCCAGAGGTGTCGCCATCCATGGTGGCATAGCCTACGGCTGCCTCCGAGCGATTGCTTGTAGAAATGAGCAGAGCGTTGCGCAGGTTGGCCAACATCCACACGCCGGGAGATCGCACGCGGGCTTGAATGTTCTGTAAGGCGACGTCGTCTTCGGCCCATGTCAGCGGCCGGCCGACCGCCTGCGAGACGATCCGTTCGTAGCTTCGCACAATTTCCTCAACATCAAATGTGTGAAACTCCGCCCCGAGTGCTTGGGCCAGTTCCTCAGCGGCCAAGCGAGTTACGGGCCCGGAATTGGCCGTCGCTTGGTATACACACACGAGCACTGAGTGAAGGAGTGATTCCATCGATGGATCCTTCAACTGCAGGCCTAATCGCCGAGCCACCTCGATGACAGGCATCTCTAAGGATGCCAGCCACATGCCGATCGCAATCAAACAGGCCACTGCCGACGAGTCACAACCACCGCTGACCGATACCACAAAACCACCCGAGCGACTCTTTCGCAGCGAGTCAAAAAGCCCCAGCGACACGGCTCGAGCAAATTCCTCCTCCTTAACACAGTCGCCTCGCTCCCACATGTCGCGGCCCGCTTGCTCTTGCGCAATCTGGCTGGGCAGAAGCGACGGGAACGCATACACCACAGGGATGCAGTCAGTGGCTTGTGCCGGTGAGACAGCCCCCGGCACAAGTCGTGACTGGGCCTGCCGCAGGGCATCGATATCCACCACGGCGCTCATGCACATCTGATCGCCAAAGCCAAACCGCCTGCCAGCGGCCGCCATCCTTCCGCCGGTAGCGATGAGCACGCCGCCGTCGTAGATTGCGCGACCTGCCTCGTTTCCAAGCAGATTCGCATAGACATACGTCACGCAGAAGGCCCGCGAGCCTTCCAGCACAAATCGCTGTCGAATGGCATCCTTGTCAAACGCAAAATGGCTGGCGGATGGATTGAGAATAATATCCACGCCCCTGGCGGCGAGGCTTGCCCCTGGACGCTCGGCAGCCCAGGCATCCTCACAAATCTCAAACCCGATTCGAATGCCACCACAATCAAATCGCAGATCGCCGATTGGCACCGTTCGCTCACGGATCCCCGTATTCGCGCTGATCGCCAACTCTGCACGCCGTCCCTTTGGCCATGGTCGAAACCAGCGTGGCTCATAGTGAATGCCTTCGCCCGCTAGATGCTGTTTGGCTACAATCCCAGCCAGACGGCCATCGGCCACCAGCGCAACGGAGTCGTATACGCCACTTTCGAATCGAACGGGAAGCCCGAGGGCCACAATCAATCCCGCCGTGTGCGGCTCGATCTCCTCAAGCACTCGCCACGCCATGCGATGCACTCCTGGCGACGCAAAGGCGTCTTCGCAGCCGTAGCCGCTAATGCACAACTCCGGCAGACATACAACGCTCAGCCCACGCTGCCTGGCTGTACTGATCGCCGCAATGATTCGGTCACGATTGCCATCCCAATCGAGTGGTGTTTGGTTTAAGGCAATGCCACCAACGTGAATCAGATGCATACGTCGATCACCTCTTCGCAGGCAAAAAGCTGGCAAACACATTCTAGACTAACGCTGCGAGGGTTCCTCGAGATAGGTGTAACCGCCCAATCCCTCCTCATAGAACTTGAGAAACTTGCCTGCCTGCTCGTCGCAAATACGTTCTTCTCGCACGGCCTGCTCGATCGACTCTCGCAGTCTCTGCACGAGTTGATTTGAGTCGAATTCAACGTAGTCGAGCACTTCTCGCACGGTGTCGCCCTTGATAACGGCATCCAGCACAACATCGCCCTTGGCGTCGGTACTGACATGGACTGCGTTGGTATCGCCAAAGAGATTGTGGAGGTCGCCCAAAATCTCTTGATAGGCTCCTATCAAAAAGGCTCCCAGATAGTAGGGATCTTGTTGCCACGCATGGAGAGGGAGCGTGCGTTTGACGTCGCGGCGGTCGATAAACTGATCGATCTTTCCGTCGGAGTCGCAAGTCACATCCCCCAAGACAGCGCCGCGAGTGGGCCGCTCGTTGAGCCGATGAATCGGCATAACCGGGAAGAGTTGCTTGATCGCCCAACTGTCCGGAATCGACTGAAAGAGCGAGAAATTACAGAAGTAGGTATCGGAGAGAACCGCTTCGAGCCCTTCCAATTCCTCGGGCATAAATTCCAATTGCTTTGAGAGCTTGCATATTTTCCGACAGATTGCCCAGTAGAGATTTTCTACAGCCGAACGCTGATCGAGTGGAAGATACCCACTGGTAAAAAGGCTCATTGCTGTATCCAGCGACTGCTGGGCATCGTGGTAACTCTCCAAGAGATTACGCACGTTGATGTTTTGGCAAGTCTCAAACAAATCGTGTAGCGGTTGCTCGGTATCGGGCGAGGGCTCCACAAGTTCGCCATTGCCCCCCTGCTCCGAAACGCCGAGCACGCCAAAAATGAGCATGCTGTGATAGGCCACCACGGCCCTGCCACTCTCCGACACGATCATCGGATGCGGCACGCCGGCTTCGTCGCACGCATTTTGCACGTGGTAGACAACGTCGTTGGCATATTCCTGCAGGGTGTAGTTCACGCTCGATTCAAAATTGGTCTGCGAGCCGTCGTAATCGACGCCCAGTCCGCCTCCAACATCGAGATACCGAAGGCCGGCGCCTCGCTTCACCAGTTCGGCGTACACCCGCGACGCCTCGTTGAGTGCCGCTTTAATGTGCCGAATGTTGGTGATCTGACTTCCCTGATGGAAGTGCAGCAATTGCAAGCAGTCTGCCATTCCGCGGGAGGCTAGCAGGTCGAGCCCTTTGAGAATCTCGCTGGAGGTCAGCCCAAACTTACTTCGAAATCCG
>CAIRDU010000006.1 GCA_903877395.1 uncultured Planctomycetaceae bacterium | reverse complement strand
TCGTCGGTGACATCGTGGTAGCCGAACATATTGCCGTAAAAGCCACCGGGACGCACGTGGTTGATTCTATTTTTAGGATTCCAATGTCCCTCCTGATCGGTTACGTAAAACGTTCCATCGGGTTCGACGCAGACACCGTTGGCCGCGCGGAAACCATTGGCCACGATCTCAGTTGCAGAGCCGTCGCGGGTGACTTTCAGCAGCGTGCCGTGATGCGGCACAACTGCCGGCATGGCATGACGGGCACTCTTGGCGTAATAGAGATTTCCAGCGGCGTCTGTTTCCAAGCCCATGGCAAACTCATGAAAGTGTTCTGTGACCTGCTGATCGGTATTAAACGTGTCGTAGCGATCCGTCAGACCGTCACCGTCGGTATCGTGGAGCGTTACGATCCGATCGCGGCAAGTTACGTAAATAACGCCGTCAATCACTTTCAGGCCGAGCGGTTGGTAGAGGCCGGTGGCGATGCGTCGCCATTTGAGAACACCGTCTGCGCTGGCCAATCCGCCGACTGTCCAAACATCGCCGTCCCACGTGCAGAGAGCAGCTCTCTCTTTTTGGCGGTCGTCGGAGCCGAGAAAATCGATGCCGCCCAGCCTGACCTGTGCGTTCCAAGGATTGACGGCCGGTGTCGGCAGCACATCAATCGCAAATGATCCGGCATCGTCTCCCGTCGCGATTCGAGTTTCAATCGTGGCATCCCACAGTTTTTCAGCTGGGATGCCAACGAGTAGCTTGGGGCTCTCTGGGTTGGGCTGCTTGGCAACCCATCGCGCAAACGCTTCCCCATCAGCAGGCCCTGATTGGCCGCCAGCAATGGCAACAGCTACAACCAGTGGCTCGCTGCGCGCGGGTAAAACAAGCGTATAAAAGCCATCGCGTTCTTCGAGTCTGGCTGCGGCATCGGTGCCGACCAATACTGCCGATGTTTTTAGATTCATTACATCGATCGCCGCTACGCGGGTGAGTAACTCACCCGCGTGTGGAGCAATCCACCACACGCGTGCCACAATGGGTTGATGCAACGCACTGCCGGCAGCAGCGGCAGTGCCAGTAGAAGCGGATATTGCCGCCTGCCCCGCTTTGAGTTGTGCTGTTTCCAGCACTCGTGTGTCGCCGACCATGTAATCCAAAACAATGCCATCTCGAGTGTGGTGCAGCGAGCGAAAGCGAGCGTGTGGTGTGGGCAGCGGCCCGTAGGGTTTTTTATCGCGACCCAGTGGCCGTGGGTCAGTGAATGAGCCGGTGTTTGGATCAGCCCAGCCCGGCAGAGTGGAGACGGCAGCGATAATCTGACCATTCACGTGTGAATGCGTGCCGTGACTGCCATCGAAGTTGATCCCCTTCCAGTCGATGAAGGCATCACCGCTCCAGATGGCTGCCGCCCGCAGCGTGTCGAGTTCATAGAGAATCCAAACATGGCCGCGGCCGACTCCTCCTGCACCCGGATCGAGTCGCACGGCCAGTCCTTTACGGGCCACATTTTTCCCATCCGATCCAACCTCAATGCTGCCGGAGAGAAAAGGGCCGTAGTCGTGGATGCGCCACGGTTCAATCAGCGATGGCTCGGGGCCGCGACTGCTGCCCGCTGGCAATGCGGCAAGATACTCGGGAGTGATGGCTGCATATTGCGTAGAATTTTTATCTTTGAGGAACGTTTCTTGAACGTAATGAATCACGTCGTATTTCTGACTCGGCACCATCCAACCTTGGGCGACCATTTGCCCAGCACCAAGCGTCAGCGTGCGATACATCGCATGGGGATCGGACCCAAACTTGCTTTTGCCTTCCGCAAATCGCAGCGCCGTTGGGAGCGAACCGGGGGCGGCAAGCGTTCCATGACAATTGGCACAGACACGGCTATAGATTTTTTCACCACGGGCCAGTGCTGCACCCGACTTCTCAACGTTAGCCCACTCGGCGATAAAGCTTGCGTGGTCGATTGCCCGTTCGTAGTCCGCCGGCACTGGTGGGGCTAACAGTGCAGCGGCAGGCCGCAACGCCATTGCCCGATCGGGGCCACCGCGGGCGATTTCATCAAGATAGCGCACGAGATCCAAAAACTGTTGCCGGTCTGCCAGCAGATTTACGAGCCCCACCGGCATGAGCGAAACAGCAGACTTGCTTCGCTCCTCAAGGGTGGCAAGCGGAATCTCAGTCTCACGGCCGCCCGCTGCAGCGTCGCGCACAACGACCATCTCTGTCGACTCGCGACTGACAATCCCGGAGATGCTCCGTCCTTCAGTGGTAAGAATTGTTGTGGTGCGGTATTCGGGTGAAATTGTTTTTGATGGCTCGAGAAGTGACTCCACCAGATGTTCCCTGAACTGAGAGACTGTCAGCGGTGCGGCGTTCCCTGTATGCCCCGTATGCGTCTGGGCATGTGGCGTGGCGAGGTTGGGCCCCAGCGGCGAGAGTCCTGCACCGGCAGCATGGCAAGCGGTGCAGGTTAGATAGCTGGCGTGGAAGATCGCTGCTCCACGCATGGGATCGCCCAGTCGCAGCGCGTCGGCAGCGAGCGATTCAACACCCTCTTGCGCGAGCGATTGGGCCAGAGTACCACCCACTGGCTCGGCGGCATTGAAGCTATTGATTGGCCCGATAGGGGCGACGCTCACAACGCTGACTACAACAACACGTGTGACCACACTCAGGAATGAAAAGATCCACCCAGAATCCAACAAAAAAAGAGTTCTCATGGTGGCATTCTAGCCGGGTTAGCGAGGGGCAGAAGAAACGGTTAACGCGATCTCGCGGGCATCGCTTCAAATGGCATCGATGTCGGCATCTGTCGTGGCCCACGAACACATAAAACGGCACCCACCCGAGCCGATAAAATCATAAAAACACCAGCCCCTGCCGCGTAGGCTGGCCGCTAAAGCCGTCGGCATATTTTGACAAACACGGCGTTGGCTTGGCGGGTGCCAAGCACCTCGATCGCCGGAATTGTTTTAAATCCCTTCTCTAGCCGCGCGGCAGCAGCGTTGGCCAACTGTGCATTGGCCAGCCACGCCCCTCCTTCTAAGAGCCCCACCCACGGCATTGGCAAACCGCGCACCATCCAAAGGATAGCTCGGTCAACGGCACTTCCAAAAGCGTTGGACCCGCGATGAGCGATCGGCCAGGTGAACGCGAGGCATTTCTTGGCTTCTCAAGCCCAGATCAACGTAACATAAATTGCTCCACACCACCGTTGGGCGAGCAGGTTTTTCACCGTCGGCGCGGCCCTTCCCCGAATCCGGTCAGCGGCGGGAGCCTTTCAGAGTCTGTGAATATCGATCGCGGACAGTTCGTCGGGCGACGCTTGAATCACGTCGCGATCGTCATGCACCTGGACGAGTTCGCCCCAGTCGGTCGGTGGGCCGCGAGTGGGAGAAAGCGGGGGAGGCTCGAGCGGCTCGCCAAGATGTGTGAGAATCTTACGGACGGGCTCTGGATCGGTGATGAAGGAGATGAGCCGAATATCACCG
>CAIRDU010000005.1 GCA_903877395.1 uncultured Planctomycetaceae bacterium | reverse complement strand
CGCAACGCTTGCCGAGGGGAGAGTTTTTACAGGCCGAATGGCAAAGGAAGCCGGTCTGGTGGATCGTTTGGGCACACTTGAAGATGCCATCGATGAAGCCAGGAAACTGGCTGGTATTGCAGAGGATGAGCCGACGGAGCGGGTGTTGCTCCCCGAACCAAGGGGCCTTTTCGATGATCTCTTTGGGGCTGTCGGCGGCAACGGCGATCCTGTGGCTAGGCTGGCTGTGACGCAATCGGTTGCGAGCCGCAGTGATGCGATTGCACGGGTGGTGTTGCTGGCGAGAATGGCAGGCGTCCCTGGTCTCGAGGCGCTGGCATCGCAAGCCAATGCGTTGGTGCAGATCTCGTCAGGCCGCCCGTTGATGATGCTGCCCATGCACGTGAAAATAAAATAAAAGACAGGTAACCATTTTGTTCAGCCCGCGAGCCCATCTCCTTTTTGAGGCCAACTACAGGCAACTGCTTGACGCAAAGCCGAATGTGGCGTTGCTGCCTTGGGGAGCCAGCGAGGCCCATAACTACCACCTGCCCCACGGCACCGACATCATCGAGGCCACAGCTGTTGCCGAGCGAGCAGCGGAACTGGCGGTCGAGAGGGGGGGCCGCGTGATCGTGCTTCCCACAATCCCGTACGGCAACAACGCGCAGCAGCAGGATCAGGTTGCCACGATTCATCTCTCCACCACAGCCACGCTGGCAATCCTGCACGACGTGGTGATGAGTCTCAAGCGACAGGGCATCGATCGGCTTGTGCTGGTCAACGGCCATGGAGGAAACGATTTCAAGCCAATGGTTCGCGACCTCATGCTGGAATGCTCGGCGACTATCATCGTCATCGACTTCTGGAAGATCCTTCCAGATGCGATGGCCCGGATCTTTGCCGTTGAAGGCCCTGGGGATCACGCTGGCGCAATGGAAACATCCCTCCTCCTCCATTTGCGGCCCGAACTGGTCGTTATGAACCAAGCCGGTAACGGTGCGACGGAGGCCTGGTGGCTGGGGCCACTCTTGCAGCAAGGTGCATGGTCGCCCAGGCCGTGGTCGCTGGTGCATCCCGACACGGGCTGTGGTGATCCGGCAGCCGCGACGGCAGCCAAGGGGGCCGAATACTTCGCAGCGATCACGACAGCGGTTGCGGATCTGTTGGTCGAATTTTCATCTGCCACGTAAACACATGGCGAGAGGTTGCCGCGAATTATTTCTCCACGGCGTAAACGTGCAGGGCTACCGGCGCATCGCCGTAGCCTGTGGCGCGACCACCAAACCGTTGGTAGAGATCGGTGCCGGTAAAGTCGTCGACAAAGAATCCATCTTGGGCCGTGATCTCGCGATCCTCGTAGAGAACGCGAACGGCATCACCTTTCTTCAGGCCAACAATTGAAACCTTCACGGCCGCTAGTTTTTCGGGCGAGTGGCGGTCTTGGTGGTCGCCAAAGACAATCTGCTCGAAGCCGTCGGGGGCGATCAGGCTGGTTCGCCCCCAGAGCACGCGTCCACCTTCGTGGAGAAAACTTACGCCGTCCAGAAGCTTGTCGACTGCATCGATCTTTTCCAGGGGCAATTCGATCTTCACCCACTCGCCGCTGGCCGGAACGGCCCCCATGTTGGTTGCGGTTTCGGGAATGAGCTTCAAAGCAAACGGCGGCACGTCGCTGCCCCAGCCCAAAAAGCCAGAGGAGTGACGGTAGAGGGCGCGAATGAGCCAGTGGCTGCGAACCTTGTCGCTTTGCAGTTTCACCAGATCGACCGTGCCCCAAGCCGCAGCTGATGTCCAGCGACCGTCTGCCTTGACCAACGCCACGATATTCGCCGGCGGAGTCTTTGCATCCACCTTCAGCCATTGCACCAGCATGCTGCCCTTGGGCCAAGCCTGTGCGTGCGGCATGTATTGGAGGCCGTGCAAGCTTGGCCCTGTCGGGGGCGGGCTACCGGTGTTGTAACCAGTGACCTCGTCCCGCCAGGCATGCTGCGTGCCGGTAGCTCGGGATTTCCCCCCCGGGCCGGCCGGCTCGTCGGTCCACTCCCACGTGCCGAAGTCGAGGCCGTGCGTCGTGGCCGCTACCACGTACGTTGTGCTGCCGAGCTTGCGGGTCATGCATTCAATGGCTGGCTGAATTGTTACTTTTGGCGGCGCAGTCTTCGAGTAGAGGGCAGGCTTGAACTGTTCCATCTCAGCATGCAGGCCGCGGTATGTCGAGGCATCGCCGGGGCCGTGGGCCAGTTGCCAGCCTCGGGCCCCTCGCATCATCTCAACCCACACGTGATAGCGCCAGCGTTCGTACGGTACATCCTCGTACATCTGTGGCCGTAGCCAAGCAACCTTCGCCTGGCCGCGAATCAGCGGGAGCATGTCGGTGTGCAGGTTGGCCGGGTAGAAAGGCTCTGTTTCTGGGTCGTAGATGTCGAAGTAGGGAACCCTCTCAAACTCGATCCGGTTCCAATAGCCGCCGTGCCCCACCATCACCGGCTTGCCTGTGGCCTTGCGAAAATAGTCGACCACCTGCTTCAGGCTGGCGATCTGGGCATCGGTGGCTTTTGCAAAAGTGCCAAACGCTTCCTCGATCCCCACGGATGTCGATACCACCATCACCGCGTTTGTACAGAATCCAAGATAGGCGTCGAGCAAGGGCTTGCCATCGGGGACCTCTTTTGTTGCAAACATCTTGGCTGCATCATCGAGCGACCAGACCGGCCTTGGCACTGCGAAAGCCGAAGAAGCGTAGAGGTTGTCCTGAGTCCAAGAATCTTGCATCGCTGTGATCGGCGAACTGGTTCTCATGCCTGTCACCCAACGCACGGCATTACTATCCCAGATGGATCGGGAACGCAGATTGCCACCGTGCCTGTCGTAAAGGACCCAAGGCTTGAGGTTCTTGAGATCCAAATATTTCTTCGGGCCTGGATCGGCGGGGCCCGCGTATACAGGGGTATGACCATAGGCAACACCCCATGGCATCCACGGCTGGTTGTTGACGTAGAGCAGGTTGTCAGTGTCGATTCGGACGGAGGTGATCGGGGGTTGTGGCTGGTCGTGGGCCAGCCGGCAGAACGGCTGCGAGTCGACGGTCGCCAATGTCTTGCCGACATGGCTGAGCACCGTGGCGCGAACGAACCAGTTTCGCTGCGGATCATTGAATGGCTGAACGGGCAGCGACGAAACGTCTAAATCCACCAGCAGCAAGTTGGCGAAGTCGTCCCGCATGTCAGAGGGAATCTTTTTCCGCTGGGCCTCGAAGACGGCCCGCGAGACGGGCACATCAGCCGACGACACGGGCTTGTCGTTTCCGCAACGAACCACTTCCAGCCGCACGGCCTTCGCCTGCTGAACGTCGGCGTTGGTTAATCCAAGATTCAGCTTTACAAATTGCTTCGTCGCGTCTGGCTGCAGATAGAGCGAGCCGAGTTCAAGATCGACAGGTGTCGTGGCATACGCCAACCACTGGGGGCTCTCGGCCACAACTTTTTGACTACCGTCAATTATTTTCAATGCGCCGCGGCACTCCTTGTAGGCTGGGCAGGGTTCATCCAGCCGATAAGGCAACCGCACCTCCACCCTCCCGCCCTTGGCCACTGCGACTGCGGGGCTCTGAAACGACAAGGGCTTCCCGGATGGAGAGACCAATTCCCAGACCAGCTTCAGTGAACCTGCCGAACCTGGATTGACAAGCGTGGCGAGTAATTCGTTCGTACCGAAAAGCTCTTCCCCCATGTATAGGTTTGCCAGATACGGCTGGCTGGCCGCCACGGCCGCCGGGGCCGCAGGCTTCACGCCGCGAGCAGCCAGTTCATTCGCAATCGATTCGGGCTCGGAGACTTTCAGATCATCCCACCAGATCGTGCCACAGGCGTTGTTTTGCGGTTGTTGGGAGGTGTCATCGAGCGTGTAGCCGTTGAGGCCGCGGCCGGCCAGTTTGATTCGTATCGACGTGACGGGCTTCGTCGGCACGAACACCTGCCGCACCTGCCGCCAGTCGTTGGTGCCTATTGAGACGGGATACTTGTGAATGAAATTCCAGCCGCTGAGCCGCTGGCCGTTCTCGTCCTCGGCGTCAATCTGAAACATGTTTATCCGGTCTGTTTTGACCCATACCGTCACCTCGATCAGCTTGGCCTGCTTTTGGTTGAGCAGAATCGGATCGCTGACGACGCACTTCTCGTCGCCAGTTGGCACCACCATTTTGAGGCTGCGCTGCCCGCGGAAGGGAACCAGTGCATCGGCCACCACAGGCCCACGATTCTCGGAGGTGCTGTTGTGCCACGTGTTAAAAATGTAATAGATTCCAGGCGGAAAATAGTAGTACTTGATTGGCTGCGACCAACCGGTTGGATACCCAGCAGCGTCGAGTTCCTCAAAGCCACTGCCCCACACAATGGGAGCGGTTGACTCGGCCGCTGCAAGAGTTGCCTCGTGCAGTTCCACGCTGCCGGTGCCGCCCCGATACCGAATGTCACAGGTCACGGCCTTGGGGAGAACCGCCCCCTGTGCGGCGAAGTCCTTTTGGGCTTGGGCTTTCTGGATCCACTCGTCGGCTCGCAGCGTTCCTTCGACGATCGAATTGGCATACGTTCCCGCCGGCAGCGGCAGCGCAATGGTGACGGCGTTCGGGGCTTCACCGAGAGTCAGGGTTGCCTCGGCAGCCTTGTCGGGCACATTCTGCCCGCTCACGTTTAGCCGCAGCGAGAGGTCGCGCACAAGAGCCGCCGGGTTGCTGCTGCGAGGAGCCTCCTCTGCAGGATAGCCGCCGGCATCCGGCCAGCCGATCAACTTTTCCGCGTTGTGAAACGCCGCCCAGTTGACGCTCTGGCTGACGGTTGTACTGGAGCCGGACAGCACCAACCGCCGGCCTCGAGGTTGATCCGCATGCGCCCACTCCCAGTTGCCGCGGAGGGCCCAACCGTCGGGGTTGTAGTCGCGACGGTTGCACACCTCGGTGGTGTAGTTCCAGTGATGATTTTTCAGTTCCGGCAACACCGTCATCCAGTCGTCTTGGAAATCGCCGTTGCGTAAGAGCCCGCCAGGGGGCAACTGCTCCATTGCCCCAGCCCTTGGCGACGCTGTGACTGCTGCCATGCACAGCCACAGAACAAAACAAGACATGCGTGAAAGCACGTCGTTCATCGGTTTTTCCACGGAGGACTCCAAAGAAGGCTAGAAGATGCTAGCGGTGTACGGATCAGTTTGGTCGTGAGAAACAGCGTGCAGCCATCGCCAGAAACGGTAGCGGTGGAGATCCTTTCCGTGAGAGACATTGCGGACGAGCGAGTCGGTGCGTGTTGCAATGTCAGTTTTCTGGGTCGGCATGAGCGAGTGACTTTCCCATGCAGCCAGAAGAACGGCAAAAGCCTCGCCGTCGTCGGGGGACCCTAGCACGGCCCCGAGAGTTTTTTTTCCAAACTCCCGGAGGGAGTCCTCTGGCCAATGGATGAAGTGCGAGAATGCCAAGTAATTCAATGCCCATGGCACGTGCATGGATGAGACCTCCCCGTGGATGCTGATGCCCTCGAGGCCTTCGCGAGAGGCCCGCAAGCAGGCTTCTTTAATGGTGCTTACAATCTGTTTGTAGCGAGAGGCGGACGGCCCACCTGCTGCGAGACCACCGCCCCACTGGCTTCCCTGATGGAGAAACCCGACGCTCCGCTTGGATGGCGGCCTGACGCCAGCAGTCCATACGTCGCCAGACACCGCTTCCTCCGGCGCACCGTGATCCAGATAGGCAGAGAGAGGCAGCGGCGATTGACGCAGCATGGACGTCAGCGTCCATTGGCATACGGCTCCTTGCGGAAGACGATCGACCAGCGACGGCCTGGGGCATTCCATGAAGGCATCTTGGCCACCCGTGGGATTGGTGCCAGGAATAAAACCCTTGTAGCTTGCCCACGCGATGAGCTTTGTATTCAACTCACCTTGAATTGCTTTGAGTGCGGGTTGATAGCCACGTTCCTGGTGGAGCCAGAAGGCGGGTTCGCCGAGGAGAGCCTTTCCCTGGCGTTCCTTGCAGGCATTGCAATGGCAGATAACGAAGTCGCCATTCTCGAGATTGGCCCCCCCGATGGCGAACTCGTCGAAGAGCCAGCGTGTGCCTTCCTGGAGCCATTCCATAAACAGTGGGTGTGATGGGCACGCGCCGTGGCCGTCAGGTTTGCCGTTGGCATCGATGAGGCATGCCGATGGATTGTGCCGGGTGAACGTTTCCAAGTTGTATCGATGGTTACCTTCGTAGTAGACGCCTCCGTACCAGTTGGTGCCTATGCCAGGCATGATGGCCACACCTCGCGAAGCGGCGTAGTCGGCCACGCGTTTGGCAGACTCGACGCCACCGTGAGAATCGCGGAGGAATCCCCAGACGACGATTCCCTTCACGCCCAAACCAGCCGCCAGATCGGTGAGCCGGCGATAATCCTCAAGGTACGTGGTTGGTTGCTTCAGGTATGCGTTGTGGCAACCAAAGTTGAGAATGCCAGGATCATCTAGCACCCAGTTGGCGCTATGGTCCCACGTCCAGAAGTACGAGTTGGCCAACGCAGGCTTGGGGCGAGACAACT
>CAIRDU010000004.1 GCA_903877395.1 uncultured Planctomycetaceae bacterium | reverse complement strand
GCAAGCCGTCGCCGCCATCGGGCAGGACCCCGGTCCAACCATCTTCGGCCCGTACCGAACGCGACATCCGCAAGGAGGTTACCAATCTCGAACGCACGATCGCCAAGCTGGACGCTGAAAAGCGGCAGCACAATTCAGACCTTCTGGCCGCGACCGATCCTGCTGAGGCCCTGCGGTTGCATCATGCAATGACGGCTGTCGGCGAAAAGCTGGCCGCCGCCGAAGAACGTTGGCTTGCCATACAAGATGAGCTTGCCTAACACGACGCAAGCTCATTCTGCTGGCAGACGACGCCGAGCAATGTGTCTCAGTCGCTCGGGCGAAGAAACCGAGCATGTGGAAAGAATCTATTGCACGGGCGACTGCCAGCCAGCAAGCGAAAGTCTTCGGGCCGCGTGATCAATGCAATCGGTCGGCTGCAGATGCCCTTTGCGGCCAGAAACGTTGATCGATCGATCAGTTCGAGTGCCGATTCGTAGTACGCCGGAAGATCCTCAAAGCGTTCGTGGGCATCGATCACCCCAGTGCTCCGCATATGAGGGAGTTGGTAGAGGAGCGACCAGCCGTAGATTTCTGTAGGGAGCGTTTTGTGACGCCGCAGCGGCGAGCCATCGCCAACGTTTGGCATCGCCTGAGCGTGCAGCACATCGTCGGGCGTGAGTAGCGCAGACCCCAGACGGCATCGCAGGCCCATGGCACGGTGGCGATTTAGAGCCCGTTGGAGCCCGGGCCGCGACTGCGGGGCCACCGGCCACAGCAGCCCGTTGGGCGATACGTGGACATGCCACCTCGAACGCTTCGAGCCATGATGCGGGCGGTAAAGGATCGCCGATCCGACAACCAGCGGTCGGTAAAACGGCTTTCTGGCGAGTGAGGGTGCAGGTTCGCCTTGCTCAGCCAAAAACCTCCCGGGCACGAGCCGTACCACGGGGGCAGTCACTGTTGGCCGCCCGTGCCAGCCCAGGCTCTTTTCAGAATGATTCGGGGAGGGCTTTTTTTCCATTGAATGCCTCACGATGTTGGGTGGGAATGTGACGCCTAGGCAAACCTTACCCAACCGTTTGGACAACCTTGGTCTCTAGCCACTGGGCAGACTGGTTTTCGGCCTCTTGCGATCGTGTCTGCTCTCGCCCAGCAACGGCCTAGGCGAGGGCGTGCTGAGAAAGGTGGGCGAGGGTAGTCTTGGGCTTCTAGAAACAGCGGATGGCAGGCGTTTGCCTGCCCGCTGTCTACGGATTTCCTATCGAAAGGCTTTCATGGATTCCTTGAGCCGACACGAGCAACTGCTGCGGGTGTTTCACCTGATCGACATCCTCTTGAGCGCCAAGCAGCCGCTATCGACGATGGAATTGAAGGACCGCCTACAAAGCCGAGGCGTGATCGATGAAATGTCGGAAAAAAACATCCGGCGCGACGTCGAGTTTCTTGGGAAGTTTGGCTATGCCGTGAAGGCGTCGAAGAAGCGTTCGCCCCGCGGCACGCTTTGTCATGCATGGGCGATCGCATCCGGTCGCGGTGCTGCGGAGCTTTCTGCTCCGGCCATTTCGCTGCCAGAATTACTGTCGCTGGCAGTCGCCCGAGATTTTCTCGCGCCGTTGGCCGGCACTTTCTATTGGAGAGGTATCAGCCAGCTCATCGCAAAACTCGAAAAGATTGCCACGCCCGAGCTGCTGGCGTATGTAGACGCTCACAAAGAGGGGCTCGTCGTGCATCCCAAGCCCCCTGCCGCAAAGTATCGTTCCCGCACGCTCAATGCGATCAATCGGGCGATTCGCAACACGCTGGAACTGTCGATCCGCTATACGAGCCTCGCCGATAAGAAGCCCAAGACCTATCTCATCCACCCCGAGGCAATCGTCCTCTATGACGGCAGCATTTATATTGCCGGCTACCGCGTCGGATCAGACTCACCGAAGCGACGCTTGAAGCCTGCCAGCGAAGAAGCAATTCGATTCTTTAAGCTCGACCGCGTGCAGAGTGCGAAGCCATCGTCGCGGACATTCCAGCGGCATAAGCAGACGATTGAGTCGCTGCTCGCCGACAGCATGACGATATTTCGTTCGGAGGAACCGGCTCGACGTTACCGGATTGCGATCGATGCCTCGCGCGCCCGATGGGCCTGCGAGAAACCATTTCATCCGAGGCAGAAGGTACGGATGCAGTTCGACGGCAGCGTGATTCTAGACATCGACCGCGCATGGGATGACGAAATGATTCCGCAGTTGCTCGGCTTGGCCGAGCACGTCGAAGTGCTTGAGCCAGAGGATATTCGCGAACGCATGCTTGAAGTCGCCCAGCGGATTACAGCAAAATATATTTGCCGTCATTTGAGGCCGATTGAAGGCTTGCGAGAAAGTCGTGAAACCGAAGGAATGCTGCAGTGACCGGAGGAAGGCTGCGATCAGAAATCTCGGGACACATGTTACGCAGTATTTCTTTGAGACGCCTCAATGGCCGCAAGCGGCACCTCGATCCAGTCGGGTCGGTTGTGTAACTCGTAGGCCAGTTCGTAGAGGGCTTTATCCAGTTTGTAGATACCTAGGAGCGTGCAAGCCTCCTGTGGGTCGGCAGGCCACCACGGCTGGCCGCAGGCGGTCTCGCGGTAGGCAGTCAGAAACGTTGCTTCCATCGCATCAAGTGTGCTGGAGTCAGGATGGGCTGCAACAGCACCCGGTCTGCGGCGCATGTGCCGCAGAAGATAATCGAACGACCGGCACATGCCCGCCACATCCTTGAACGCGCTGGTTGTGGCACGGCGTTCTGCCAGCGTGCGGCCAGGCTCACCTTCGAAGTCTATGACCAGCACACGGGGCGTTCCGGAGTGCTTCTCACCGGCGACCAGTACCTGGCCGAGGTGATAGTCGCCGTGCACGCGAATCTGGACAGGGGATGCTGGTGAGATTGCCAGAGTGGCCAACGCCTCCAACTGCGCGATGAGTTGGTCGCGTTTGGCAGCCACGGCTTCGAGCCTCGCGGCCAGCGGCGGTGGGAGATTCGGCAGATGCGACGCGAGGAGCGAGAAAACGTGTAGAGCATGATCCACCATGTGCGCTGCAGCAGTCCGCCGGTGTGCCGGTGTCACAGCCTGCGGTGCAAAGGCCGGCAGATCGCCACGAGACGCGAGCGTTTGGTGCATGGCGGCTGTGGTGTGACCGAGCGCCGCTACGAGGCGATGAGTCTGGGAGTCGGTATCGGCTGCAAAACTAGCGGTTGCCGGATCTGCATGCTGGGTGAGCAGGTCGGCCAGTCGGTCCCACGCGTTTGTGCACCCCGCCGCAAACTCATGGACCGTAGCGATCGCAGTGCTGTCGCTGACGCTGCCATCGGAAACATATTCCAACCAACCCATGAGTCGCGGTGTGCTGGACCACGCAGTCTGCTCGGCAAAAAAAGTGCCCACTTCCACTTCGGGGTGGATGCCAGTGCGGCAGCGTCGCATAAGCTTCACGATCACGGACCAGTCACCTGATTGCACGATGAGCGAGGTGTTGGATGCATCGCCACCGAGGCATGTGATCGATAGTGGTAAAGTGAACGCCGGATCGATGTCGATTCCAGATGCCCCAGCGGCTAAGTGATGGCCGATCAACCTGCCAGCACGGCCTGTCAGAGTGGCTTCGGTGAGCATCGCACGTATCAGCCAGCCTGCGAATTCCTTTGACGCAGCAGCATCGGCTAGCGGCATTGCGGCTGAGTCTTTGCCCGTTATAGGCACCGCGTAGCGGATCGCTTCCTGCTGTGCGGCCCCCCCAGAGACGTCTACAAGTGCAAAAGCAGTGGGCGTTGTCTGGCAGGGTAGTTGGACACAGTCGTGAACCGCAATGTTCCCAATCGCGTGGCCCTTCTGGGCAAACCATCGTGACTCGACCAGCCACGGCCTAATCGCAGCAGCGATGTGGCTGGGATCGATGAGCAGCGGTTGGAAGGGTTGCATGAACGGCCGCGAGGAAAGAGTTTGCAATCGCCAGAGACCAGTCGCGAATGAAGGAATGTTCTACACCAGTCGAAACACCAGAACCGGCCGCTCGGGCGTGCAGTGGATCGGGATGGAGTCGAGTTGCCAGGCTTGTTGAATGGCATTGGCATTGTCGACGGTAGGGTCGGCTGAGGCGTGAGTCGGAGG
>CAIRDU010000003.1 GCA_903877395.1 uncultured Planctomycetaceae bacterium | reverse complement strand
CGCTCAAGGCTCTGCATGGCTGGCCCCTCTCGTTGCTCCCATTTTTGGAAGACACCTCGCTTGACTCGCTCGTTGACAGCGACCGTTCGGCATTCGATGTGCCCAACCGCAGAACTGCCACTACGCCGATTCCGCTCTACCGCTGCCCGTTGTTCATTGGAATGGGCTATGCACCTGTTCGCAGACGGCGCCACCCATTTTCTGGATGCCTAGACGCTACGCATGGTGCACGACGCCTTCGCGATGTGGGCCAAAGCGGATACCTAGAGGTAATCGCTCACTCCGAGGGGATGAACTGTTCGAAAAGTACGGTAGAATCGTCTCCTTGCTCTCCAGTCAAAGGGAATGCGCGCACACGGACTCCTTCCATGCCTTCGCCACCACAGCGGCCGTACTGGTCGACGATTTCACTCGATGGCCATGCGTGCGAACTTTACGATCCGCCCGAGGCTCCTAGCGGACGGGCGATCATCTACCTGCATGGTGTGCGGGAGCGAACGCTCCAGGAATCTATCGGCCTGTGCAGTTGCATCGAAGCGGCAAAAATCCCGGCTCTGTGCCCGCGAGCCGGAAGGTCGTGGTGGATAGACGCGGTTGTGCCCGCCTTTGACACCAGCATCACTCCAGAGCGATTTGTCGTGCACCATGTGCGCATGGAAATCGAGCGACGATTTGGTGTGAAACCACCCGGCATCGCCTTGGTCGGCACACGTATGGGCGGGCAAGGGGCGCTCCGTCTGGCCTACCGGCATCCGGCACTTTTTCCTGTGGCAGCAGCCATTGCGCCTGCCGTCGATTTTCATCTGGCAATGCAGGATGGCGACGATCTTTTTCATTCGCTCTGGGATATCTACGGCGACGTGGAAAGGGCCCGACAAGACACGGTCATCCTGCATGTCCATCCGCTCAACTGGCCTCGGCATCAGTGGTTTGCGAGCGACCCCACCGACTCTCAGTGGCACGATGGATCGGTGCGACTGCACAGCAAGCTCAATGCGCTTGGCATTCCGCACATCGCCATTCTGGAATCCAGTGGCGGCGGCCATGGAATGGAATTCTACAACCGGATGGCTCCCGAGGCGATTCGATTTGTGATCGAATCCTTCGACAAAGAATCTCGCCGCATCGCCTGAGGCTGAGGCCACAACTGAGCGAGTTGGCTGAGATCTCTGCGATGAGTTGCATCGCGGCACAAGGCGTGCTGGCTGAATCCCCTTAGGTGCCCGGTAGCGGACGGCTCACTGGCGGCGGGGCAGCAACACCCTTGCTAGGGAGACCTACGCCTGCGCCGCTCCCACCGAGTTGATCGAAATCTAAATACCGGGCATCGTTGACTTCGACCTGGTTGAGCGTTCGCCAATAGAGAATCTTGCCAGCAGATGCACTGGACGTGGGCGAGCCCAACTTGACCTGTCGAAAAAGCTGGGCATCGCTGCGGCCATCCCCTTCAAAGACAAGTAGGTCTTTGGCTTCGCTCCAGCTCAGTCTCGCACTTCTGGCCGTGAAAGACTCCCCTTCCACAAGCACGTTGCCGACGGCAATCAACTCCATTGAACTGCGCCGATTCCCGGGTGCCTGCGGCGTCTGCCCCACGCCAAGACCGTCGCTTGTGATGCCAATCGCGCGAGGTGGGAGGCCGCCGGGCGCATGGGGGTCAAGCGTGTCGCCCCAGCCGGCCACCGGCCCCCAAATGGCTTCGACTCGCTGATGAAATTCCATCGTGCGGCGGTTGATATTGCCTCGCATCCCTCGCTGGAAATCGATGCCCAGATACGTCAACTCATCCGGTCTAGGCGGCGGTGCTGCCGGCTGCGTGGCGGCCCCCTGTTGACCGGCTGGCATGGACATTCCGGGAGCTTGTCCGAAACGAGTACTGGTCAGCCGCCCAGGCCCACTTCCAGACACTCCGCCGGTTGCACGGTCAAAAAGCAAATCCCGAACAAAAAGGTTTTCCACCGATTTTGAACCATCTTCTCCGGTTGACTCACTCTGAATCCGCACGCCGGCTCCGCAGGCAATGCGAGCAATATCGGCCCGCTGATTGCCTCGCTGCATGCCTTCGGCGCTGAAATCCATCTGTTGGCTAAAGATGGCATCCAGCGATCCAGCGCGGAGCGTCGTAGCACCGCTGGTGGTGACCACCCTGTCGATAAATCGAGCCGTCAGCCCGTCAAAATCCATCCGTCCTTGCCACGTCACATCCAGTGTGCCAGGTGGCCCGCCTGCAACCTGCACGGGCGGGCGTGCTGACGGGGATGCGCCTAGCCCACCCCCGCCCAGCGATTCTAAACCGTTCATGCCGTTGGCCATCGGCAGCGTGAGCCGACCGGCTCCGTCCACCGTGAGGCGATTACGACCGCGATCAAACTCTACCAGCGGCCCCTCCAGATCAATGCCTCTCGCTTTCACTGTGGCAGGCTTCCCCGACACGATTGCGCGGGCATCGAATCGAGTTGCGCGTGTGAGTTGCAACTGATCCCCATGAATCTCCAGCGATGCCTCGGCTGGTTTGTCGGCCGACGAAACTGTCGTCCCAGGCTGCATGGCAGCCACGGGAACAGTGGCTCGCG
>CAIRDU010000002.1 GCA_903877395.1 uncultured Planctomycetaceae bacterium | reverse complement strand
TGCCGGCCAAAGGCCGGGAGCACTCGACGGATGACATCCTCTTTGCCACCCGCTGCGGCAGCGGATCAGCGTGCGCCTACTCGGCTTATCGTGGGTTGTGGCCCCCTGGGCATGCGAGTGGCCACTCGCTGGATAGCGGACGGATCGTGTGTGTATGGAATCACTCGCACGCACGCGAGGGCCTCGCAGCTTGCTGCGGTGGGCATCCGGCCAATTGTGTCGGATGTGACCGGAAAATCGATCCACGATCTGCCTGAAGTCGACACCATGTTCTGGAGCGTCGGTTTTGACCGCACCGCCTCGGCCACCTATCGCGAGGTCCACGTGGAGGGTCTGGCTCGCGTGTTTGGCGCGTTGCCGGGACGGCCGCGGCTGATTCTTTCCAGTTCGACTGGGGTGTGGGGAGATGAGGATGGCCGGATCGTAAACGAACAGACGCCTGCCCTGCCGACCCGCGAAGCCGGCCGCGTGCTCTTGGAAGCCGAACGGCTCATGCATACCCAGGAGCATTGCACAGGCACGGCCCTACGTTTTGCGGGCCTCTATGGTCCGGGCAGACTGCCGCGGCTGGAAGACCTCAAAGCAGGCCGAGCGATCGCCGCAGATCCGGAGAGCTGGCTCAACCTGATCCACCTCGATGATGCGGCCCGCGTGGTCGTGGCGATCGCCTCCCACCGAGCCCCACGCGAACTCTATGTGGTATCCGATGGAGTGCCCGTGAGACGCCGCGAGTGGTACGGCCATTTGGCCGCACTCTCCGGCAGCCCTGAGCCGATGTGGGATGTCACATTGCCGAGAACTAGGGGGGCCGACAAACGCATCGACCCCGCCCTGCTCTTTCGCGATCTGGGGCTCACGCTCGACTACCCCGACTCGCTCCAAGGCCTTGCCGCCATCCTAATGTAGATTCGGTGTAGATCGGGTTTGGAAGGAAAACCCGCAGGCTGCTGTGCTGCGCAGATGCGAATAGGAATGCGTCTTCCGGAAACCCTCTTGCGACTGTCCTAAGGGCTGGCCGGTTCGGCTGCGGGAATTGTGCGGGCCAAACCGGCAGCACCGCCGGCCAAGGTATTGAGATAATCCACCGTCACGTTCATGGCCTCTTTAAAATAGAAATCGCGTTTGACAATCGGCCGCTTCGGATCGATCGATTCCTCCAGTTTCTTCTCTTCATCGTCAGCCGGTTTACCATCGTTCCACTGACGAGAGAAATCCGCCTCTACAAGCGAAGCGGTCTTCTCGCTTTTCCGCTTTTGATACTGCGCAATATCTTTTTCAACCTTCCGAAAATCCTCGCTCGCAGCCACCCGACCGACCGACCGATTGCGCAAGGCCTTGAGCATGTCATCGGTTACTTTGCCGCTCGACTGAAATGTCGCAGGAGGCACTTTATCGAAGGCAATTGTGTGGTCGAGATCCGATTCGCCAACCGGCAAGTGCGTGGTGATGCTGGGCAACTCAACATCGCTTTTCACGCCCTCAATCTGCGTACTTTGGCCACTGGGGCGATAAAATTGCTGCATCGTGATCTTGATCGCACCGAGCGATGGGGCGTTTGGCAGCCGCTGAAAAAGCTGCCTCCCGAGGTCGAGCAGGCTCTGCACCGTTCCCTTCCCGTGCGTGGTGTTGTCGCCAACCACAAGGCCGCGATGATAATCCTGAATCGCTCCGGCCACGATCTCACTGGCGCTGGCACTGAATTTATTCGTGAGCACAACCAGCGGACCGCCCCAGGACACACCCGGATCAACGTCGTCGTACTGCTGCACTCGCTTGTCGGCATCCTTGATCTGCACAACGGGGCCTGTGTCGATAAAAAGCCCCGTCAGCGAGATCGATTCGGGCAGGGATCCGCCGCCGTTGTTCCGCAGATCGAGCACAACGCAATCCACCCCTTTTTCGCGAAACTCATCCAGCAAGCGTTTGCAATCGCGGGTGCTGCTTTTGTACTCGGCCTGGCCTTGGCGTGCGCCTGCCATATCCATGTAAAAACTCGGGAGGTTGATCACGCCAATCCTAAAAGGAGTGCCGTCGGACTTGCGTCCCTCCTCAATCACTTCGCCACGAGCCTCACTATCCTTGAGCTCGATTTTGGCTCGCGTGATGTCGTAGGTTTTTGGGACTGCCTGGCCGACCGGAATCACTTTAAGCCGCACGATCGTATTCCGCTTCCCTCGAATCAGCTTGACCACCTCGTTCAAATTCATGTCGACAACATCAACAAGTTCGCCGTCGGCCCCCTGCCCCACGCCGATCACGCGGTCTTTTTTCTGGAGGCGGCCATCCTTGTCGGCGGCGCCACCGGGCACCAATTCGGCCACGGTGGTGTAGCCGTCTTCGCCCTTGAGCGACGCGCCAATGCCGTCGAGTTGCAGACGCATGCCGATCTCAAAATTTTCCAGAGTACCTGGTGACATAAAGCTCGTGTGCGGATCGAGGCTGCTAGTCAGCGACGAAAGATAGATTTCGAGCAACTCGTCTGCGTTCATTTGGTGCATGCGTTTAGCAAAACTGCTGTACCGTCGCAACAATTTATCCTTCGCCTCTTCAGGGGAGGTCTTTTCGATTTTCTGTTCCTGCAGGGCGTACTTGATGCGCTTCCGCCAGTTGTCTTCTGCTGCAGCCTCGCTCTGGGCGCATGTG
>CAIRDU010000001.1 GCA_903877395.1 uncultured Planctomycetaceae bacterium | reverse complement strand
TGGATTTCGAGGTCCAACCATCCTGCAGCCGATAGGCCGCCATAGGCAAACCGAGCGCCGATCTGGACGTGTCCAGGCAGAAAAAGCACTCTGGGTTCGCGCACGCTATGCGGCAGCCACCCCGGATGATTCCGTGGCAAGTCGATCGCGAGCCACGCATTGATCTCATCGTCGGTAACAGCCGTCCCCCAGTCGCCGATTTGTCCAATGGCAGCGTGCAAGGCCGACGCCTTTGTCACCATCCGCCCGGCGGCTCGC
The DNA here is from genome assembly GCA_903877395.1 of uncultured Planctomycetaceae bacterium. Taxonomy (GTDB): domain Bacteria; phylum Planctomycetota; class Planctomycetia; order Pirellulales; family UBA1268; genus BAIKAL-G1-2R. Next base: position 1,676 of record CAIRDU010000001.1, on the reverse strand, counting down.
TGTGAGGCACTCGCAACTGGATCGGTGCTGGCTGCCAAACCCGTGGGGTTTGCAGCAACGTCATCTGTGACTCGTTGCTCGTGAGAGAAGCTTGCTTGCTCCCGCAGGAAGGCCGGCTCATACCGCAGAAGGCCCGCGGCTACGATGAGCCCACCGACCAGTACTCCCGCCGACGCAAGCTGAATTCGTCGCAGGCGACTCATGGATGTGTGCATCCGATTATTGTGCCTGCGCCGGCGGCCTCGCGCCAACGTGATTGTGTTGACGCGAGGCAACGTTGGTGTGGCGTGACGCCAAGTAATTTAGCTCGCGAAACCAAACAGCCGAGGAATGGGCAGTTCCACGGATTCTTCCAGCGTGACAGCGCCAAGGCTGTTGTCTTCCAGTTCGTCCCGCAAAACCCGCACGTGCGGAGGTGCTTCGATACCAATCCGCACCTTATCGCCACTGACTCGCACCACGGTAACCACCACCGAATCTCCAACCCGAATTCGTTCGTTTTGTTTGCGGGAAAGGACGAGCATGAAAACCTCCAGGGGAATAAATGTGTCGGGATGGATACCTATAGCAGATATGATGTACGCATGTCAACCAACCTCTTTGTTTCCTAGTCGGCGACCTGAACGACTGGGAAACTTCTGCGACGGAGGAAACATCGTCCGATCAGGCAGACTTTCTTGGGGCCGTGCTTTTTTGCACCAAACGAATGCATTGTGACGAAACGACATGCCGTGACGCCTGTGCGGGGCATGGATCGTCGTGTGGAGAATTCAGTGAGGCTCTGAATCAGTGGTTTGCCGTCATCGATGCTCCGGAAGCCGGAGCAACAAATGCAGCTAACTCCACCGACTCCGCAACTGCCACCTGCGACTCGGCCTCTTCGATGCGATCAAGATCGCCGGCCAGTAATTGGGGGTGTGCCTTGTGCACCGACCGCACGATATCGGAATGTCCGCCGAGCAATGCCGACTTGAGATCTATTTCCAATGTCACCGTCGTGGGGATGCCGCCGGCTGCCGACACGCGGCGGTTGATTGCAAGCCGAGGGAACGGTGGCAGCCCGCCCGGGTGGAGTAAGGCCTTGAGCAGTATCGCCGTATCGGCAAAGTGAGAGTAGACCGCAGACGTATCCCCAGAGGGAGCCGCCGCAAAATCGACCGCATAGCGCACGCGCGGGCCGACCAGAACGAGTGAAGACCCCTTTTCCTGAATGCCGTCGCCAAAATCCGGACCCCCCGCCCACCGCACGAGACGGTCGTCGGCTTTTCTGGCCCACGATGCTAGCGACACACTCAGCCGCTCCAGACGGATTGCCTCAATCTGTGTTTTAACGTTGCGTTTTGGATCAATGATCACAACACGATCCCTCGCTGGATCGTGGAGCACGATTTCATGAAGCACCATCTGCGATCCGTCCGCCTGCGCAGGTTCATCAGACTGCTTGCTTGAGAGGGCATCGCTGCGGTTCGCGTCTTTGGCCTTGGCACCAGCGGCGAGGTCTGCTGGCTGTTCCAGAAAGTCCCATGCGATCCCGTTTCGAAAAAGCGTCAGACTGCGGGCGACGGGCTGCTTTTTGTCGCCCACAAAAACCTCGCTCTCCACCCGCAGCACGCACGTGCTGTCAGCGCAGAAAGCGGTTGGGTTCCAGAAAAAGATCGGAAAGCGTCGTGTAGGGA